>DATEKK010000225.1:0-1083 GCA_035277485.1 Gemmatimonadaceae bacterium | reverse complement strand
GTACGACCGCCTTCGCGGATCGCGAACCGCAGGCCTTCCTGCATCGCGATCGGGTGGATCAGCGTCACCACCATTTTGATGTTGTCGCCCGGCATCACCATCTCCACGCCCGCCGGCAACTCCACCGCACCCGTGATGTCCGTCGTGCGGAAGTAGAACTGCGGACGGTAGCCCTTGAAGAACGGCGTATGACGGCCGCCTTCGTCCTTGCTGAGGCAGTACACCTCGGATTCGAACTTGGTGTGCGGCGTGATGCTGCCCGGCTTGCACAGCACCTGGCCGCGCTCGACCTCTTCGCGCTTGGTGCCGCGCAGCAGCAGCCCTGCGTTGTCACCGGCCTGGCCCTGGTCCAGCAGCTTGCGGAACATCTCCACGCCCGTCACCGTCGTCTTCTGGGTCGGACGGATGCCCACGATCTCCACTTCGTCGCCCACCTTGATGATCCCGCGCTCGATACGCCCGGTCACCACCGTGCCGCGGCCCGAGATCGAGAACACGTCTTCCACCGGCATCAGGAACGGCATGTCGATGTCACGCTTGGGCTCCGGAATGTACGCGTCCAGCGCGTCCACCAGCTTCAGGATGCTCGGCACACCGATCTCGCTCTGGTCGCCTTCCAGCGCCTTCAGCGCCGAACCCTTGATGATCGGGGTGTCGTCGCCCGGGAAGTCGTACTTCGAGAGCAGTTCACGCACTTCCATCTCGACGAGCTCCAGCAGCTCGGCGTCGTCGACCATGTCGGCCTTGTTCATGTACACCACGATGTACGGCACGCCCACCTGGCGACCCAGCAGGATGTGCTCGCGCGTCTGCGGCATCGGGCCGTCGGCCGCCGACACCACCAGGATCGCGCCGTCCATCTGCGCCGCACCCGTGATCATGTTCTTCACGTAGTCCGCGTGACCCGGGCAGTCCACGTGCGCGTAGTGCCGGTTCGGGCTCTCGTATTCCACGTGCGCCGTCGAAATCGTGATCCCGCGCGCCTTCTCTTCCGGCGCCGCGTCGATCTGGTCATACGCCTTGAACTCACCGCCAAACCGCTCCGCGCCCACCTTCGTCAGCGCCGCCGTCAGCGTCGTCTTG
>DATEKK010000224.1:0-7889 GCA_035277485.1 Gemmatimonadaceae bacterium | reverse complement strand
CTCGTCGCCGCCCAGAATGTGCTCGACGCGATCGATGCCCATCAGGATCGCGGCCTTGGCGTTGGTCGTGTTGCGGAATCCGGATTCGAGGTGGCCCGTCACCGTTAGGCCGTGCATGTGGGCGCGCTCGATGAGCGCCTTGAGCTGGTACGGCGCAGCGCCCTTGGCCTTGAAGCCGCGAACACCTTGCGCCGCCCAGTAGTCGACTTCCTTGGAGATGGAATCGGCCGTGATGTGGCGATCCCATCCGCGACGCGCCGTCCCGAAGTACGGACCCGAGTTGTAAATGCGCGGCCCGACCTGCTGCCCGCTGTCGATGCGCTTCCGCGTCTCCTCCATGCCCACCGGATCGTACTCGCCGGCGGGGAACGTGGACGTGACGCCATTGGCGAGGAAGATGTAGGGATTGTACGTGTATTCGTCCTGCCGGATGCCGCCCTCGCCCAGCGTCATGTTGTAGTGGGCGTGCATGTCGAAGATGCCGGGCAGGATGTACTCGTCATCGGCGAGCGTGATGACGCGGACGCCGGCAGTGTCTTCCTCCGACAGATCGCCGCTGGTCACCAGGATGCGGCCGGCGCGGACGAAGATGCCGCGGTTCCTCTGGACCGTGTCGCTCGCGGCGGTGAAGATCCAGCCGCCGCGGATAATCACCGGTTGTTGCGCCGTGGCGCGCTGCGCGCCCAGCGCCGTCGAGGCGAGCACGGCGAGAACGGCGACGATGCGCCGCCTGAGAGGCGAGCGGCAGCGACGAGCGACAGACGACACGGGCATGACGGTTCCTCGAGAAGGCGCCGCTCTGTCTACGCGCAGCGCGCGGGAGGCGCTGGCGGACATCCGCTCGGTCGACGCGTTAGGCGAATGAGCGGGAGGACACAATGTGGCGGGAATGGTCGCGCAGGGACTCGAACCCCGGACCTCTGGTATGTGAGACCAGCGCTCTAACCAGCTGAGCTACGCGACCGCACGGCGGTGATCTGCCGGACGTGAGCATAGCATAACCGGCCGCCGGGGCCCGTGGTAGTGGCGTCGGCCGAGTGAGGACTGTAGTGTTTCGCACACGGGGCGGTTTCGGCCGCCCCACGTTGCTCCATGGTTTGGCAGCTTTCTCGCCGTCACCTGGAGGTTCGTCCATGGCGATGTTCTCCTTCCTGGATCGAGAACGTACCATTGCGCACCCGGGCTACAACCGGTGGCGCATTCCGACCGCCGCGCTGTCGATCCACCTCGCGATCGGCCAGGCGTACGCGTTCAGCGTCTTCAACCTGCCGTTGTCGAAGCAGGAGGGGTGGAAGCTGAGCACCATCGGATGGGTGTTCAGCATCGCGATCGTGTTCCTCGGCGTGTCGGCGGCGCTGTTCGGGAAGTGGTTGGAGCGGGTGGGGCCGCGCCGCGCGATGTTCGCCGCGGCGTGCTGCTTCGCCGGCGGGTTCCTCGTCGGTGCGTTAGGCATCACGATCCACAGCTTTCCGCTCCTGCTCCTCGGCTACGGTGTGTTAGGCGGATTCGGGCTCGGCCTCGGCTACATCTCGCCGGTGTCGACGCTCATCAAGTGGTTCCCCGACCGGCCGGGCATGGCGACGGGCATGGCGATCATGGGATTCGGCGGCGGCGCGATGATCGCATCGCCGCTCTCCGTTGGGCTTATGAATCACTTTCGCACGGCCACGTCGCAGGGCGTGGCGCCGACGTTCCTCTCGCTCGCCGTGCTCTACTTCATCTTCATGATGTTCGGCGTGTTCACCGTACGGCTGCCGCGCGAGGGATGGCAGCCGACGGGATGGACACCGCCCGCGACTCCGCCCAAGCTCGTGACGACGGCCAACGTCGAGGTGAACGAGGCGATGCGCACGCCGCAGTTCTGGCTCCTGTGGTGGGTGTTGTGCCTCAACGTGACCGCGGGCATCGGCGTGCTCGGCCAGGCGTCGCCGATGATCCAGGAGATCTTTTTCGGCGGCAACCGGCCGCTGGCCGCGGCCGGGTTCGTGTCGCTGTTGAGCCTCGCCAACATGACCGGGCGTTTTGCGTGGGCGTCGCTGTCGGACGTGATCGGCCGCAAGGCGACGTACACGACGTTCTTTGTGTTAGGCATGGCGCTGTACGCCTTCGTGCCGCACACCGGACAGCTGCACAGCGTGGCGTTGTTCGTCATCGCGTTCGTGATCATCCTCTCGATGTACGGCGGCGGGTTCTCGACGGTGCCGGCGTACCTCAAGGATCTGTTCGGGACGATGGAGGTGGGCGCGATCCACGGGCGGCTGCTGACGGCGTGGTCGGCGGCCGGCATTTTCGGCCCGGTGCTCGTGAACTACATCCGCGAGTACCAGATCCATCACGGAGTGGCCAAGGCCGACGCGTACTCGGTGACCATGTACCTGATGGCGTGCCTGCTGCTGGTGGGGCTGATTTGCAACCTGCTGGTGCGGCCGGTGGACCCCAAGCACTTTTACACGGCAGCGGTCGAGTCCGACGGCGCGCTGGTGCGTCAACCGTTAGGCGGCACGGTGCCGGGAGGGGCCAATGCCTGAGCTCATGAACGAACCGACCACCGGCGGCCCTTCGGGCGAAGCGGGCAAGCTGTGGTTGTCGTGGTTGTGGGTGGGTATCCCGGGACTGTGGGGCGTGTACCACGTGGTCGTCGACGCGCTCAAGATCTTCAAGTAGTTAGGCGTGGCGCCGCGCGCGCCGCTCCGTTAGTATTCGCGCAGGTGGGTGACGATACGCCGGCACCGCTCGTGGAGCCGGCGTTTGTCGTTTCCGGTTACAACACGCATGGACAGGGCCGAGTGAAAATCTTCGGAACGCACGACGAACAGACCATCATCCAGTTTCAGGATGTGCGCTCGCGCGCCGTAGACGCGGCGCTCATGGCCGACGGGCACGTGGGCTACGTGATGCCGATCGGCGGGGTGGCGGCGTATCGGAACCAGGTGTCGGTGGTTGGGGTGGGATTCGACATCGCCTGCGGCAACGCGGCGATCAAAACCGATCTCACGCTCGCGTCGCTCGGTGACCGGCCGGCGCGCGTGCACGACGCGTTGTCCACCTTGGCCGATGCGATCGCGAACGAGGTGAGCTTCGGCATCGGTCGCAAGAACACCGCGTCTGATGCGCCCGTCGATCATCCGTTGTTCGAGGACGATGCGTGGCGGGCCGTTCCGCCCAAGCATCGGCAGGCGTTGCACGTCAAGGCGCGGCAGCAACTGGGCACGGTGGGGAGCGGCAACCATTATGTGGACGTGTTCGCCGACGAATCGGGCGCGTTGTGGGTGGGCGTACATTTCGGCAGCCGCGGTCTTGGCTTCGGCGTCGCCTCGGCGTTCCTTGCGTTAGGCCAGGGCCTAACCTGGGGCGAGCGCGCACCGGAGCGCGAGACGCTGCTCGACCTGTCGCAGCCCGTGGGACACGACTACTGGTACCTCATGTCGCTGGCCGGACGCTACGCGTACGCCGGCCGCGAGTGGGTGGCGCGCAAGGTGGTGTCCATCCTGGGTGGGCGGGAGCTGGAGCTCGTGCACAACCACCACAACTTCGCGTGGAAGGAGACGCACGGCGGCGAAGAACTGGTGGTCGTGCGCAAGGGCGCGACGCCGGCGTTTCCCGGCCAGTTAGGCTTTGTCGGCGGCTCGATGGGAGATGATGCGGTGATCGTGCGCGGCGCGACCGCCGGCGACGAGGCGGCGCAGCGATCGGCGCTGTTCTCGACCGTGCACGGAGCCGGCCGAGTGATGTCGCGGACGGCAGCGGCCGGTAAGCGAAATCGGAAAACCGGCGCGGTGATCACGCCCGGCCGCGTGTCGCAGGAGATGATGCGGGAATGGGTCGGTGCCAAGGGCGTGATCCTGCGCGGTGGCGGGTTGGACGAGAGTCCGCACGTGTATCGGCGGCTGCCCGATGTGCTCGCGGCGCAGGAAGGGACCATCGAAGTGCTGCACACGCTGCGTCCGCTGATCGTGGTGATGGCGGGGGCGGACGAGTTCGATCCGTACAAGGATTGACTAACGAGCATCGCGAGTGATCGCGAGGCTCGTCTGTGGCAAATGGGCCCTCCAGGGATCGAACCTGGGACCGTCGGATTATGAGTCCGCTGCTCTAACCAACTGAGCTAAGGGCCCTACAACCAGAGGTAAAGTACTGCGACGCGTGATTCTGTCCAGCGCATGTGCCGAGACCACCGCGCATTTGCCATGGTGCTGCAGCACGAACCCTGCCGCATTGTCTCTAGCACCATGGCCTGCGCAAGCGTCATGTTAGGCAGCGTCGCGCACGACTTTCCAATTTCACTCGCATCATGATCGGAAGGCGTACGATCATTTTCCGCTGCAGGTCATCGTGCTGACGTCGGTCGACCCGAGTCGAATTGGATTCGCGCTGGGCGCAGTGTGTGCCGCCGGCGTGTCGGCAGCGCTCATCCGCAATCTGCTGCTCGGTCGCGCTAGCCGGTCCTGGCCCGTCGTCGTGGGGCGAATGCTCGACGCCAATATTCGCGTGGCCTCGAGGCCCTCGTGGTCATGGCACGCGACAACGCTCGTCACAGAACACGTGCGATACGCATACACCGTGGACGGAGAGACATACGAGAGCGACAGGCGCGGCTACGCATCGCGCACCATGGATGAGGCGTATCTGCCATACGCCGCTAAGCTCCGCATGCAGCGCTATCATCCCGGGGCGACTGTCGAGGTTCGTTACGACCCTCGGAAACCAGAGCGCAGCGTTCTCGAGCCCGGCGTGACCCCGTGGAGCGCAACGGTCTGTGTGTTCGCCCTGGCCATAACACTTCTCCTCACATGGCTGGCGGCATTTCCTTGATGGCCTCGGTTGGCGCGGTCGATGCATTGTGCCTCACCGATTGGCTTGGCTGCGTGACCTGCGTGTAGATTCTTTTCGCTCCGCCGCGAACGACTTTCGCCCGCGGCCGCGCGACGTGGAACACCTAACACTTCGAGGACCGCTCATGAAGGTGTTTTCGGCAGTGCAGGGAATGCGCGCCGCTTGGCCGGCGCTCACGGTGCTCGCGATCGCCGCGTGCGGCGGATCCCACGAGAAGGCGCCCGCCGCGGCGTCGGACTCCACCGCAGCGGCCGCGGTGCCCAAAGGGTGCGACGCCGGCAACGGCGGGATCACGCTGCCCAACGGGTTCTGCGCGTCCGTGTTCGCCGACAAGCTCGACCACCCGCGGCACCTGGTGGTCGCGCCTAACGGAGTCGTGTACGTCAACACCTGGCACCCGCGCCGCGGCGGCGAAGGCGGCAACAACGACAGCGCGTGGACGGGCGGTGCCATCGTCGCGCTCAAGGACACCACCGGGGACGGTCACGCCGATGTAACCGACCGCTTCGGCGACAGCGCCAAAGCCGGCGGCCACGGCGGCACCGGCATCGCACTCCACGGCAACTACCTCTATGCCGAAGAATCCGATCGCATCGAGCGCTATGCACTGCCGAGCTCGGGCATCGTGCCCACCGGCAAGCCCGAGGTGATCCTGTCCGGCATGCCGTTAGGCGGCAACCACCCCATGCACGCCTTCGCCATCGACTCGTCGGGGACGATCTTCGTCGAAATGGGCTCGGCCACCAACGCGTGTCAGATCAAAGACCGCACGCTCCATTCGCCGGGTCACAAGCCGTGCAGGGAGCTGGCGACACGCGGCGGGATCTGGCGCTACGACGGCAACAAGACGGGCCAGCACTTCTCGCCGGCAGCGCGGTACGCCACCGGCATCCGTAACGCCGTCGGCGTGGCGGTCGCGCCTAACGGATCGCTCTTCTCCACACAGCACGGGCGCGATCAATTGTCCGGGAACTGGCCGGAGCGCTACACCAACGAGCAGAGCGCCGAGCTCCCGGCGGAGGAGCTGTTGCACATCGAGCGCGGCGCCGACTTCGGCTGGCCGTACTGCTACTTCGACGGCTCGCAGAAGAAGCTCGTGCTCGCGCCCGAGTACGGGGGCGACGGCAAGAAAGAAGGCGTGTGCTCCACGAAGCGGGCGCCGGTCGCGTTCTTCCCGGGACACTGGGCGCCCGACGGACTCACTTTCTACTCGGGCACCTCGTTCCCGACCCATTATCGCAACGGCGCTTTCATCGCGTTCCACGGGTCATGGAATCGCGCGCCACTGCCGCAGGCCGGCTATCTCGTGGCGTTCGTGCCCTTCCAGGGCGACACCGCGAGCGGTCCGTATGAAGTGTTCGCCGACGGATTCGCGGGCGCCAACAAGCAGCCCGACGCGGCCGCACACCGGCCCGCCGGCGTGGCGGTTGGTCCCGATGGTGCGTTGTACATCGCCGACGATGCGCACGGCCGCGTGTGGCGCGTGACGTACCACGGCACGGGGCAGTAGCCTAACGGGCGGCCGCGGCCGGCGAGAACTGCGCCGGCCCGCGGCCGGCGCGCGCCACCGGCTGGTCGAGCAGCGTTTCGATCGCGATCTCGGGCGTCGGCGCGGTGTGCAACGCGCGCGCGTGCACGCCGAACGCGCGCTTCAAGTGCGCGCGCAGCGTGCTCACTTTGCCGTAGCCCAAACTCTTGGCCACGCCGTTGCACGTGCGCGTGCCGTCGTAGAGCAAGCGGTACGCCGTGAGCACGCGCGCGGCGCGCAAAATGATCTTGGGAGCCGGCAGGCCCGCTCGCATGAAGTGGCGCTCCACCGTGCGCCGCGTCATGCAGGCGCGGGCGGCCAGCACCGACACATCGACGCGCGTGTCGTCATCGCGGATGCATTGCTCGACCTCCACGCGGAGGCGTCGCGGCAGCGGCGCGAGCAACGCCATGAGACGCGCCTGCGCGCCCTGCGTGATCGACTCCCGAACGAGCTCGCCTAACACAGCGCTCAGGTGATGCGCCGAGTCGTCGACGCCGGCGAAGACCACGGTGCGCACGCCGGCGCCCCCCAGATCGAGCAGCAGACGCGCGGCGTCCGGCCTGAGCTGTGTGTAGAGAAGCCACCGCACGCACGGATGGCTGCGTACGGTTTGAATCAACTGCGCCGCATCGAGCGGTTGGTCGAGCAGCGGATCGAAGATGACGATGTCCGCGCTCGCCGCGCGCATCGCGGCGTCGAGATGGTCGAGTCGCGCAATAATGGTGGCGATGCACCCCGATGGCGCCACATTCCGCACCCGCGCGACACGATACGCCGGGACGGCGATGACCAATCGCATGTGTTGTGGTCCCTCGATCCGAGTCGGTGCGGGGTGACACCTGTTTCCATATTAGGGGTATCTGACGTTCGCGCCAGAGCGTGGCACAACCTTCTGACACTCGGTAAGGCATCGGGCTTGGCGCGTGTCGCAAACGGGTTCATCATGTCGCGTCATAGGGCTTGCGGGTGCTGACGGCGCTAGTCCGGTGCACTCACGTCGCGGCACAGCCCGCTAGGTCGGTCGATGCAAACGCCCTCTCTCACCTGGACGAATTCCACCATGTCGCTCGAGATGCGCGGGACGTGCGAGAGATGCGGGAAGGACCTGCGAGTCGATGACCGCGCGTTCATCTGCAGCTACGAATGCACCTTCTGTCCCGATTGCACATCCAAGATGAATGCACGATGTCCCAACTGTGGCGGCGAGCTGGTGGCACGGCCGCGTCGCGCATCGGCCACGACGAGTTGATGACGTCGTCAAGGTGGCGCCACGGCGAGCGCTACCTTGCCAGCGGACGCGTCCCTAGCTTTCCGGGAACCGGCGACCCGCAACTCCGGTATCCCACGGACACCGAATCGGATCGAACCGCCGTACCGTAGGGTCTGTCATGGATTTGCGCGACCAACTGCAGACAACCCTCGGGTCCAGTTATACCCTCGAGCGCGAGTTAGGCGGCGGGGGCATGTCGCGCGTGTTCCTCGCCACCGAAACCGCGCTCGAGCGGCGCGTCGTGGTGAAGGTGCT
>DATEKK010000223.1:0-5737 GCA_035277485.1 Gemmatimonadaceae bacterium | reverse complement strand
CGCCGATCATCAATTGGTATTCGCCGGTCGAATCCGAGAACCATGCGATGTGCGTCCCGTCCGGCGACCACACGGGATCCCGGTCGTGCACGCCCGAGCTGTGCGTGAGATTCCGGTAGTTGCCATCCGCGGCAACAGTGTGGATGTCGCCGCGCGCCTCGAACGCCGCGCGCACGCCCGTCGGCGACAGGGATGCGGCCGTGATGTATCCCGAGACGTTCTTCAACTGCGGCTGCGCCCACGGGAAGTCACCGGTCGCCGTGATGTTCAACTGCTGCGAGCGGCCCGTCGCGATGTCTAACAGATGGATGTAACCTGCTTGCTCGTACACGATCGCATCGGGACCTGCCGACGCACTCATGATGTCGTAGTCGCGGTTGTGCGTGAGCTCCGTCACCTGCGACGCGCCCTGATCGTTCGCGTACAGGTTCACCACGCCGTCGCGATCGGACAGGAAGTACACGGTGTGGCCGACCCACATCGGATCGGTGTCGTTGCTGTTGGCCCACGGTAGCGTGGTCTCGCTGTAGTCGGCGAGATTCATGATGTGGATGGGCTCCGTGCGTCCACCGCGATACCGCCGCCACTGACTGTATTGCGGCTCCGCCCATGCGGACGCGAAGAACGCGACGCCGAGCGGTTGATACGCCATGTGGGTCGCATCGGCGGAATACGTCCCGGCGAACGCGCGAGGCATCGGCACTTGCTCCGGCATCCCGCCGGTCGCCGCGACCGTCCAGAGTCGAAGGAACGAGTTGGCGCCGGGCGTCGGCACGGTGCCGCGCGTGGATGCGAACACGACTCTCTTTCCGTCCGGCGTCCACCCGCGCACGAAATCGGCACCGGGGTGGTACGTTAGACGACGCGGCTCGCCGCCGGCGACGGGCACCACGTAGACATCCGCGTTGCCGGCCACCGTCGATGTGTACGCGAGCATCGATCCATCGGGCGAGAATGCCGGATCGGTTTCCACGGATGGCGTGCTGGTGAGCCGGCGCGCGGCTCCTCCCGCGCGCGGCACCACCCACAAGTCGCCGCCGTATTCGAACGCGACCATGTCTTTGCTGACAGTTGGCCGTCGTAGGAACCGCGTGCCCTGTGCCTGCACGGATGCAACCGCGAGCACGAGCGCGGGAATGCCGATCAGCGATCGCCGCAGGGATGTCCTCATCCCTGCGGCGCCGCGCGGCGCTGTACGAGACAGCATGTACGATCTCCTGGAGTGCGATGTGAATGCGTCAGTGCGTCGCGACGTTCAGATTCGGGTTGTTGATGCGCTCCACGTTAGGCAGCGGGAAGCACGCCTGGTCGCCGTACACGCCGCCGTTCACGTACGGCGCGCCGGTGGCCGGGCTCAACGGCAGACCGAGCCGCCTGATATCGCCAAGCCGGTGCCCCTCGAGGAACAATTCGCGGCGGCGCTGCTCGACGATGTCGGCCATCACCGCGGGTGCCGTTAGGCCGCCGCTGTAGTCGGGCTGATTCGCCGCTTCGCGCAGCTGGTTGAGGATGGCCACCGCGCTGTTCAAGTCGCCCGTCGCCACGTCGTTCTCGGCGATGATGAGTTGGGCCTCCGAAAACTTGGCGAGCGCTTGCGGCGCGGTGGGCGTCGCGTCCTTGTCGGCGAACCACACCACGGTGTGGCCGTCTGAACCCAAGGCGCCCGTGGAGGTCACTGCGATCCGCGGGTCGTTGTCGGCGGTGAACCGGTTGATGATCGACGTGTCGATCGACCCGAACTGCGCCTGGATGGTTTGGATGAACACGAGGTTCTGGCGCCGTGTCGCGGTCGCATCGTGATCGATGTCGACCTCGAAGCCCGCCGGAATCAGCGCCGCGTCGGCAGCGGCGTCCGCCGGATTGCCGAGATCGAGCTCGGTCCGCGCGCGACCGAGCAGCGCGAGATTGAGCGTCGTGGCATCGTTGGCCCGCGTCGCGGCCGCAATGGCCGTGTCGAATCGAACCATCGCATCCCCGAAGATCTGCTGCGGCGTCTCCTCGGGACCGAGGTCGAACGCGGCCGAGCACATGCCCTCGCCCATGAGCACGAAGCTATAGCCGCCGTATGCGGACGCGACCGCGATCAGATGCGAGCGGTCCGGAACCTGTTCGTCGGTCCAGCCCTCCAGGTGCTGCACGGCGACATCGTTCGACGCGCGCGCGACCGAGAGCGGCGTGTAGACGCCCGGTTGCTGCTGGGCATCGCACGTGCTCGTTCCGTACGGCGAGTCCGGCGTCACCGTGCGGCGGTCGAGATCGAAATTCGCCGTCTGCGAGATCGCGTCCGACATCTCGTCCATGAAAATACCGCTCGCCGCGATGTACTCGTTGAATGCGCACTCGAAATCGCCGCGCGAGCTGTTCACGATCAAGTCGGCGTTCTGCGGCGCGAAGACATCGGGGCCTAACTGGCCGGGATTCGACTGCTCGAGGGTCGTGATGTCCTTGCAGGCCGATGCGGCAAACACCACGGCCAGGGCCGTGATCGCCGCGAACAACGGCCGCATCCCCCTCTGTCCGCGCCGGTGAGCACGCCTAACCGACGCATCGCGAGTGATGTGTGAGGTGTGCATGGCTCAGAAGGTCAGGTTGAGGGTGGCGACGAAGCGGCTCAGGGGCGGGATGACACCCTGATTCCCGGTGACGAGCCCGGTCGGGAACATGTTCACTTCCGGGTCCGGCCCCTGGAACTTGGTCCAGAGCTTGAGCTCGCGTGCCGCGACGGTGAACGACGCGTGGTCGATGCCGGGCAGCAGATGGTCCGGCAGCGAATAGGTTGCCGACACCTCGCGCAGCTTCACGAACGACGCGTCCTGGAAGAATTGATCCTGCGTCTGCGAGAGAAATCCCGTAATCCCCGCCTCGGCGACGTAGAGCGGCGAGTACTTCTGCGGATGGTAGTTGACGTCGCACAAGCCGACGCCGAGCAGGCCGTCACACCTGAGCTGATTGATGGTGTTGGCCATGACAAAGCCCCGTTTCCAGTCGACCAGCGCGTAGAGCCGCAGCTTCTTGAACAGCGTGACCGTGTTGCCGACGGATCCCGTGTTGGTTGGTGTCGAAGATCCGATGAACACGAACGGAGCCGTCGAGCAATCGACGGGTCCCTGTCCGGGTCCGCCGGCGCACAGCACGTTGGACACGGCGCCGGTCGACGGATCCATGGTCGCCGACACCACCTTGCGAGAGAAATACGCTTCGATCGGCGAGCCGACCTGGTTCGCTTGCCCCGCCGTCGTGATGAGCGACGGTATGCCGCCCAGGCTGATGATCTTGTTGTGCGCGGTCGCGAAGTTGCCGGTGATCTCCCAACCGAGGTTAGGCATCTTGAGGACCTGCACCGTCGCCTGCAGCTCGATGCCGTTGTTGTTCACCTGGCCGAGGTTCTGGAACTGCGTGCCCGTGAACCCGAGCGACGGCGCCACGGACTGCGCGACGATTTCGTCGGTCGTGTGCTTGTTGAAGTACGTGAAGTCGATGTTCAGTCGATCCCACAGGCTCGACTCGAATCCTGCCTCGAGCTCCTTGCCGCGCTCCGGCTTCAGGTTCGCATTGCCGAACGCTCCGGCCGTGAATGCGTTGGTCCCACCCGGCCCCTGCACCGGCAGATAGGACCTGAGCGCCGAGAATGCCAGTGGCGCGCGCCCCGATTCACCATACGCGGCGCGGAGCTTGAGCGAGTTGACGAAACCGAGCTTCCAGAACGGCTCTTCGCTCACGATCCACGATGCGCTCACCTTGGGATACGTGATCCACTTGAACTGCGATCCGAACGAGCTGTTGTTGTCCACCCGCAGGGCGCCCGTGAGGAACAAGCGATCGTTGAAGCCGATCTCTTCCTGTCCATAGCCGCCGATCGTGGTGTTGATCGTATCGCCCTGCGTGGAGGGCAGCGCGATCGCCGTCCCCGAGACCGTCGTAATGCCCGGACCGGGGAATCCGATGCCGCCGAGGAAGCTCTCGTGCAAAGCGGTCCGATACCATTGCCCGCCTAACGACGTCGCGGACGAAATGGACGACGTGAGATTGAACTTGGCCGTGCCGTTGTAATCGGCGCTGGTGAGTGTCGTCGATGTCAGCGTTTGTCCGATGCGACCCGCCGCGTTGCCGAGTGTGAACGGCGCGAGCGCGGGCGGTGCGAACAACTCGAGGCCTCTGCCGTCTTCGTTGGTGTAATCGAGACCGACGATCAGGCGCTGGTTGAACCAACTGATGGGATTGTGCGTGAACGTCGCGCTGCCCGTGAACCGGTGGATGTCGTCGCTGTTGTCGAACAACGCCTGCGGCACGTTCGGCGGCACGTTCGGATAGAATCCGTCGGCGCCCGGAACCGCAAATATGTTCGGCTGCCCCAATTGCGCACCGAGCATCGCCGACAGGCCCACGTCGGCGCCGGTATGGTAGTTTCCTTGCACGTAGTTGAGGCTCGTCCCGATCGCATACTTGGGATCCGGCGTCAGATTCAGGTTCGCGTGCGCCGAGTACTGCGTGAGCCAGTTGTTCGGCTCGACACCGTGCTCGTCCTGATAGTTGGACGAGACGAAGTAGTTGCCGATCGAAAATCCGCCGGCCACGGACGCATTGTAGTCGTACGTCTTGCCGGTGGTGAAGACGGGCCGGCCCTTCGCATCCTGCGACTGGATGGCGTTGAACGCGGTGATGGCGCCCGTGGTGTCCGGCGCGAAGTTCGTCGCGATGCGTCCTTCGGGATTGCGGAAGTAGACGCCGCCCTGCTGAATCTGGAAATTGAAGACCGGCTTTCCGCTCGTCCCTTTCTTGGTGATGATCTGAATCACGCCGTTCGCCGCTTCGGTGCCGTAGATCGTCGCCGCGGCGGGTCCTTTGATGATCTGGATGCTCTCGATCTCGTCGGGATTGATGTCGTTGAGTCGCCCGACGACACCGGCGTTCTGCGATCCGAAGCCGCCGTTGCCGAAGGTGGTCGGTCCGCCGCCGGTGCGATTGCTCACACGGACGCCATCGATATAGATGAGCGGCGCGTTATCGAGGCTCAGACTCGATACGCCGCGGATCTCGATTTGCGGCCCGGCGCCTAACCGCCCGGTCGAGGGCACGATGCTCACGCCGGCCACGCGCGAGTTGAGGAGCGAGCTCATGTCGGGCGCCTGGGACTTGGCCAACACGTCCGGCGCTTTCACTTCGCCGACCGCGTTGCCTAACTCGCGCCGCTGCTGGCCGCCGGCCGTGCCGGTGACGATCACTTCGCTCAGCGACGTGGGCGCCGCTGCTAACGCGAAGTCGACGGTCAGCTCCCCGTCGGTGCCCACCGTCACGGTGTGCCGCTTGGGCGCATAGCCGACTCGGCGCGCCACGAGCGTTTGCTGGCCCCGGGCGACGCCAGCGATACGATACTGGCCGGCGGAGTCCGTGACGGCGCCGAGCTGGGTGCCCAGGACTTGCACCGAGGCGCCGACGACGGGCTCTTTGCTCGTCGAGTCGACCACCTGCCCAACGATCGTGACGGCGAGTCGGCCGCCGACGCCCAGGTCGGGCGTGCGATGGTGCACGGTCGCTGCGTGGGCGATCGGCGCTGGAAGGGCCAGCGCGATGCCGAGTGCCGCGCAGACGGCGAGCTGCACTCGTCGGAGAAGCTGCTGACGGAAGACGTGTTCCATACCGGGCTCCCTGTGGGGTGGATGACCGTGTGGCCCGACTCCGCGTACTGCCGCGCGCCAACATAGAGTGCAATTCGGAATACCACAATGGTGGACCGAAA
>DATEKK010000222.1:0-31916 GCA_035277485.1 Gemmatimonadaceae bacterium | reverse complement strand
GAGCCCGCCGGCCGCTGCCGCGCCGGCTTCGTCGTCCGGCGCCGCGGCGGCGACGCGGTGCGCCGTCCACCGAGCAGGCTGCCGCGCCGCACCCAGTCCGCGAGCTCGCCGCGATTCTTGAGATGCAGACGCTTGTATGCGTCGGACAATATCGTGCTCACCGTCCGATCGGAGATGCCGAGCAGCCGTCCGATCTCCTTGTTGGACTTGCCGGTCGCCGCGATGCGCGCCACCTCGATCATTCGCGCCGTGAGCGGGCCATGGTCCCCGCGAACGACTGCGGCGCCCGGCTGGCGGCGCGGCCGCACGCCGAGCTCGCGCAATTGCTCCGTGGCCCCGACGAGCTCCTTCGCCGCGCCCAACTTCTCGAATTGCGCACGCGCGAGCTCCAGCGCCCGCACCGCCGCGTCGCGGTCGCCTAACTCAAGATGGCGCCGCGCGATTTCGCGCCGCAGACGTGCGGCGTCGAACACGAAGGGCACTCGCTCCAAGACGTCGGCCGCGCGAATCACGCGATCGAGCAACGGTTGAGTCGTACCGCGCAACATGCCCACGAGCGACTCGCCGACCTCGGCCCACGCCAATCCCAGCCTGTGGCCGATGCGCTTGGACGCCTTTCGGAGCTCGCCGCTCAAACGCTCGGCCTCGTCGAACTCGCGCTTCCAGAGATGCGCCTCGATGAGGACGGGCCACAGACGATAGATCGCCCAGATTGCCTGCCCGGACTGCTCGGCGAGCGCGAGCCCGGCGCGGCTGACGCGAATCGCTTCGTCGAACGCGCCGGCGGCGTTGTAGTACATTGCGCGTCCCATCTGGACGCGCAGCGCGCTGTTCACGTCGCGCGCCCCATCTCCTCGATCGACGCCCGAGACCGCGGCGGCTTCATCCAGATAGCTCTTCGCGCGCTCGAGATCGCCTCGTCCGACGTAGATGACGGCGGTCCACACCAGCAGGCGCGCGAGAATGGTGTCGCTTCGAAGCGTCCGCGCGAGGGAGATGCTTTGCTCGGCGCGACCGAGGGCAGCGTGCCAATCGCCACGGCCGGCGAGGAACTCGATGGCCACTTCGGAGGTCGACAACCGGAGCGCAGGCGACCGCAGGTCGTCGGCAATGTGTTCGGCATCGGCGAGCCGCGCCTCGAGCTCGGGCACGTTTCCCGTTAGGCCGGCGACGACCGCCAGGGCCCAGTGCGCCGTCCAGGCGATATCGGGTTGTCCGGATCGCTGCGCGAGGTCGAGCGTGTGCGTGGCGTGATCGCGCGCCTCGGACGCCGAGCACGTGACGACCGACGTCAGGAGCAGCGCGCGGTGCACGCGCGCCTGGAGCCCGATGTCGCTCATCGCTTCCGCTTCGGCGAGCGCCGCGAGCAGCGTGGCACGCGCCTCGGCGGGTCGGCCGAGTTCGACGAGGCACGCGCCGAGCACGATGCGCAACTCCGCGATCAGCGCGCGCTCGCCGGCCGTGGTCGCGGCGCTGAGCCCCGCCTCGCCATGACGAAGTCCCTCCGCGGGTCTCCCCTGCCAGTAACAGGCGAGACCCTGTCGCCGCTCGATTCTCGCGACCAGGGAAAGGTCGCCCGCCGCCACCGCCTCGCCGCGCGCCCGCTCCCAGAGCGCGAGCGCGCCGTCGTGGTTGCCGATCCGCTGGTTGGCCAGCGCCAAGCCTAACAGAATGTTGGTGACCTGCGCGCGGGAGTGCGCGTCGCGCACGTCCGTCGACACCGTACGACGGTCCACGTGTTCGAGGGCGGCGCCGAGATACCGCCTCGCCTCTCGATCGGCGTGCTTTTCCAACGCGGATGCGCCGGCCAGCGCCAGATAGCGAAGCGCCTTCGGTGGAAGCGTTCCCGTGCTCGCGTGCATGAAATGAAACGCCAACTCATCCGCGTGCTCGGTGGTATGTTCGCCCCACATCCGCTCCAGCGCCTGCGCGACTTGCGTGTGCAAGACCGAGCGCCTCCCGATCCCCAAGCTTTCGTACAGCGTCTCGCGCACCATCGGATGCGTGAAGTCGTATTCTGCCTGCCCCGCCACGAGCTGTGCCGACAGCACGCTGCGGCGGCACAACTCATCGACCGCCTCGAGCAGCTTGCCGCGGTCCATGCCCGTTGCCGCTTGCAACGTGTCCAAAGTTAGGCGCGTCCCGATGACGGCCGCGCAATCGGCCGCCGCGCGCGCGGCCGTACCGAGGGACGTCAGCCGCATTTCGAGCGCATCCCGGATGCTGCTCGGGAGCCTGAATCCTTCGAGATCCCAACCGACCCATGTGCCGTCGCGATGTGTGAGACGACCGCTCACGACGAGCGACTTGAGTGTTTCCTCGAGGAAGAATGGATTGCCGCGCGTCCATCCGAAGAGCAGCGCCACGACGTCTCGTGGAGCCGATCCCGCGCCGAACACCTTACGCAGGAGTTCTTCGACCTCCGCGCGCTCGAGCGGTGCCACCTGGCGACTGGCCGCCAGGCCCAAATCGACTAACGAGCGAATCGTCGGATTCAAGGATGGCTGGGCCTCGGCGTCCGAAGGGTTGACTGTCGCCAGGATCGCGAGTCGCGCCGGCCCCACCTGACGCACCACGAAGTGGAGAAGCTCGAGCGACGACGGATCGGCCCACTGGAGATTTTCGAGCACCAGCAGGAGCGGTGCGCGCGCGCTCAATCCGGTGAGCAGCTGCGCAATCGTCCACAGGACGCGTCCCTTGAGCTCGGGCCCCCCGGACTGGCGATCGTCAGGCGTCTGTTGCCCGATCAGGGCCGGAAACACGTGCGCGAGGTGGGCCGTCGCTCCGCGAGAGAGCAAGGTCATCGTCGCGTCGGTTAGGCCTCGCAGCACGGGCGTCAGCGCGTCGGCGAACAGTGCGTACGGCACACCGGTTTCGACGCGGTAGGCGCTTCCGCTCGCCACGGTCCAGCCGTCCTCCGACGCGTGTTGCATCGCAATCCGCGCGAGTCGGGTCTTTCCGATGCCCGGTTCGCCCTGTAGCACGAGCGCGCTGCACGAGCCGCCAGCGGCGCCGTCCAAGGCCCGTTGGATCAGCTCGAGCTCCGCCGCTCGCCCAACGAGCGGCCAAACGGACGGCAAGTGAACACGCGAGGGCAAGGTGACCCTCCACCAGTGGCGACGTGCCGGCACGCAGACAACCCGGGCAATCAAGCCATTACATGTGCTCGCTGCGGGCCGCGGTCAAGTCCGCCGCGGCTGTCGCCGGCCCGACGCAATCTGTTTCCGTCCGCATGCACGATTCCGGTTCGCCGCCCAACGCGCCATCGCGGCGTCGAACTACGTCATTCGACGTATGGAGCCACATCTCGGCCGGCACGATCTTGGGCGCGTACAGCTTCTACCTCTCTCACACGGATATGCCGATGCGCACTCGATTGGTCGTACGCTGCGCGTTGTTGCCGGCGGCGGTCGTGGCGCCGCTCGCGGCGTGCATCTTCCACGGCGTAAAGGTGGCGCCCGTCTCGCGCGCGGACAGCACCACTGTTCAAAGCGCCGTGAAAGTGCACTTGCTGGACGGTGAAACGCTCGTGTTCGCGAAAGGCCTTCGCATCGACAGAGACACCGTGCGCGGCGCCGGTCTGCGCTTTGGCATCACGGATGTCGATGCATCGCGAGGCGACAACGTGAGCGAGATCCCGCTCGACAGCGTCGCGGCGATGGAGAGCTTTACCGAATACACGAAGGGCGCAGAGACGGCTCTGATGACGACGCTCGGCGTCGGAGGACTGCTCGGCGGATCGGCAGCCCTGTTCAAGGCGATCTTTGGTTCCTGCCCAACGATCTACTCGGATAGCGCCGGTGCTGCGACGCTCGAAGCCGAGGGGTTTCCGTACAGCCTCTCACGCCTCCTCGAACGACGCGATCTTCACCGCCTTCGCGTGCACGCCGACGCTGGCGGGGTGGTATCGCTCGAGGTGCGCAACGAAGCGCTCGAAACGCACTACATCAACCAGCTCGAGCTACTCGGCGTTACGCACGCGGCGGACGAGTTCGTGCTTCCAGGCGACGACGAGCAGCCCCTGGTTGTACGCCAGATCGCGCCGGCGACGCGCGCCACCGACCGTGCCGGAAACGATGTGACGAACGAACTGGCCGAAGATGATTCGCTCGTCTTTCGATCCGATGCGCGTACAGTTGCGCGTGTCACGGCATCCGACTTGGAGGATTGGATCGACCTCACGCTTCCCGTGCCGCGTGGGGCGGACAGCGTCGCCCTCATGTTCCATCTTCGGAACAGCCTGCTCACGACCGTGCTGCTGTACGATGCGATGCTGCGGCCGCAGGGCGCGCGAGCCGTGGACTTCGAAGAACACGACCTCAACGCCATCTCGAACATGGTGACCCTCGGCCGCTGGTACGGGTCCCGGATGGGTCTCCACGTGTCCGTTAGGCGCGGCCAGGCGTGGGACGAGGTGGCGCGCGTACCGGATGCGGGCCCCATCGCCTGGCGCGATGTCGCCGCCGTCGTACCCGTGACGTCGCGGGACACGATGCACGTGCGCCTGTCGTTCGTGGCGGACGCCTGGCGCATCGGGAAGGTTCGAGTCGCCGGTGGATTCCGCCGTCCGGTGCCGCGTCGCTTTGCGCCGTCGGCGGTCGTCGAGCCGAACGGCTCCACGAATGTGGATGCGCTGACGAGTCTCTCCGAGCCCGACGCGCGATATCTGGAGACTGTACCCGGCCAGCGGTTCACTGTGCGCTTCGAGACCGGCGACGCGCCGCGCGACTCCGTGCGCACGTTCCTCATGGCGACGGAGGGCTACTACACGGAGTGGATTCGCGGCGGCTGGGTTAGGCAGGCGATCGGCGCCGCGCCGCGCCCGTTCATCGCGTCCGACTCGAGCCTCGCGGAGACCGTGCGTCATTGGGTCGACGTCGCGCCTCGATTCGAGGCGGACTTCGCACGGACCAGAATTCCGGTGAGGACACTGCCATGAAACGCACTGCGCTCATCCTGCTCAGCACCGTCGCGCTCGGCTGCCATTTCGGCCAACGCGTCGGTCGCCTAACGGTGGCGAAGCAACCCGGAGGAATCCAGGCCACAATCGCCGAGCGGAACGGAACGTTCATGGACGCCGAGTTGCTCGCCGTCGACGACACGGGGTTGGTGCTCTTGTGGTCGAAACGGGTCGGCTACTTGCCGTTCGCGCGCGCCTTGGAGTTGAAGTCGAACGCCATCTCGCTGTCGTTCGCCGAGCCGGGCTCACCATCCAACGACGAGCGAGTCCGCCTCCGCCTCATGAGCCGCTTTCCACAAGGCCTGACCCCCGACCTCGAGGCCCGATTGCTCGCGGCGTATCACCAACAAGCCCTTGTTGCGCTCGCGCCATGAGACGACGAGCCGTACCTCTGGCCGCAGCCGTCGCGGTCGGATGCGCGATAGCCAGGTTGATCGGCGCGCAGTCCGAAATGCTGCCGCACACACGTGCCAATTCCGCTGCGGACTTCGGCGCGCAGGGTTGGCCCGCCGACAGCCCGAATGCCGGCTTCCTGACGCGCGTCCGCGCGGCATCCGCCCGGTACCGGGATCGCGGCGTCGCGATTCTCGATGGGTATCGCCCCATCGGTGGCGACTTCCCGGGCATGGGCGAGCACTGGATCAACGTCGGAATCCTGTTCGCCGGACACATCACGCCCGAGCAGCCGCCGATTCTCGAGTACGCGACGATAGCCGGCCGCCCGGTCCTCATCGGCGTCGCGTACGCGGCACCGCTGCTGACCGGCGAATCGCCCCCAGCATTTCCCGGACACGACGCCTGGCACGAGCACACCGGCACCGTCGAATCGGAGACGGACCTGCTCAACCAGGCGATGGCATCACACGAGTCGATGCCGGGCGCGCGTCTCGCGATGCTGCACGTGTGGGCGTGGCTGCCTAACCCAGCAGGCGCCTTCCATTCCGACAATTGGGCTCTGCCCTTCGTTCGCGCCGGACTCGCCGCGCCGGCGGTCGATCCGGGGCCGGCGGTTGGGCGCGTGGTCTCGCTATTGTCGGGAGGCGATGCCTTCTACGAGCATGTGTTCGTGAGTGTCGCGGCCGCCTCGCCGTCCGATAGCATCGCCATTCACGACGCGCTCGGGACGGCGCATGCGGCGGCCGTTGCGTGGGCCGCTCGCGTCCGCGAGGACAGCGCGACGCCGGAAGCGCTCGATCAATTGCGCAGCGTCTGGACGTCTATGTGGGATGCACTGGACTCATCGCTGAGTGCCGGCGCGCGCGCTCGTCTGCGCACGCTCCGCGATCGCTGACACGTACGCCACGTGCGCGGCTTCGATCGTCGCCAGATTCGCGCGCGTCCGGCGGTGATGGCGCACGCCGTACAGCACTGCCGGCACGCCGATCGGAACGAGCACCAGCGTGCAGCAGACGAGCGTGCCCGCCACGATGATCATGAGGCACACGATCCGATGCCGCTGAAACGGCGCCGCCAGTTCCTCTCTGGCGGCGTACAAGACGTCCGGATCGGTCGAGCCCGTCGCCTTGAGCCTCCGTGTAACGGCTTGGGTACTCGTATCGGCCGGGCCGTATGGCCGCTTGACCATGCGGGCCTCCGGGATTTGCGTGGTTCGCCCGGGATCGCTACGCTAGAGGGCCGCCTGACGGCACCCGGATGCGGTCGCGTGCCACTCCTTGATCCGCGGGTCGGCTCCAAATCGCTTTGCGCGAAGGTGTGGAGAATACCGTCATGCCGCGTGGTGCCACCCGCAGCCCCATTGCCCACGGACTGGAAAACGTGGAGTTGGGCGGTCTCCTCGAAGAGCGTCGCGCGCTCGACGACCTCTTCAGTGCCACATACGAGGAACTGCGCCGACTCGCGTCAGCCGTCCGGCGCGACGATCCTAACGCAACGCTCACACCCACCACGCTCGTCAACGAAGCGTGGCTCAAGCTCGCGCAGTCGCCCCAGCTCGCATCCGTGCCGCGATTGCACTTCAAGCGCATCGCCGCGCGGGCGATGCGGCAGGTGCTGATCGAAGCGGCGCGTCGCCGCAAGGCGCACAAACGCGGCGGCGCCGCGGCGATCGTGACGTTCGACGATGCACTCGCCGTTCCGGCGAACGGTGCGGCTGCCGCGGACGACCTCATCGCGCTCGACGACGCGCTCGAAGAGCTCGCGCGCATCCATCCGCGGCAGGCGATGATGGTGGAGTGCCGGTTTTTCGGCGGCCTCGACATCGCGGAGACGGGTGCGCTCCTCGGCGTGTCCGAAGCGACCATTCTCCGCGATTGGCGGGCTGCGCGCGCGTGGCTGGCCCGCGAGCTGCGGCGCTCGCGCTGACGCTGCCTAACGGAGAGCGCGATGGACGCCGAGCGTTGGGCGCGCATTCAGGACGTGTTCCACCGCGCCGTGGAGATGCCGGCGGCCGATCGGGACGCATGGCTGAACGCCGAGTGCGGCGCCGACACCGAGCTGCGCGAGGAGGTGTCGGCGCTCCTCGATGAAGACGCGCGCGGCGAGTCGCTGCTCGATCGCGATGTCGCGCACGTCGCCCACGAAGTGTTGGGCCGAGGCGCGTCGAACGCCATCCCCAACCGCTTCGGACCGTACCGCATCACGCGTTTGTTAGGCGAAGGCGGCATGGGCGTCGTCTACCTCGCCCGCCGCGATGACCTGGGCAGCGACGCGGCCATCAAGATTCTGCGCGACGCGTGGCTCTCGCCCGCCCGGCGCAACCGCTTCGCCAGCGAACAGCGCACGCTCGCCCAACTCAACCACCCGCTCATCGCGCGGCTCTACGACGCGGATACGCTCCCCGACGGCACCCCGTGGTTCGTCATGGAGTACGTCGACGGCGTGCCGCTCACGGACTACTGCAATCACCACGCGTCGTCCATGCCGGATCGCTTGCGATTGTTCCGCAGCGTGTGCGAAGCCGTGCAGCACGCGCACGGCCACGCGATCATCCACCGCGACCTCAAGCCGTCGAACATCTTCGTGATGCAGGACGGCACCGTGAAGCTGCTCGATTTCGGCATCGCCAAGCAGCTCGATGACGGCGCCGGCGAGAGCGACCACACGCGCACGGGCGTCCGCCTCATGACCCCCGCTTACGCGGCGCCAGAGCAGATTCGTTCCGGCCGTGTGGGCATCCACACCGACATCTATTCGCTGGGCGTGGTGTTCTACGAGCTCCTCACGGGCCGGCTGCCGTTCGACCTCGCGCAGCGCACGCCGGCCGAGGTCGAAGCGCTGATCGCCGAGCACGATCCGGTGAAGCCGTCGGCCGTGGCGCGCCGCCGCCTGGAACACGAGGGCGCCGAGGCGCGTCTGCCCGCCGCGAGCAAGAGCCAATGGGACGACCTCGATGTGCTCTGCCTAACGGCGATGCACAAGGAACCGGGCCGGCGCTACGCCACCGTCGACGCGCTCATCCGCGACATCGACCGCTACCTGGCCGGCGAACCGCTCGAGGCGCGCCGCGACAGCGTTCGCTACCGCACCGGCAAATTCCTGCGCCGCAACTGGCGCCCGGTCTCGATGGCGGCGGCGGTCTTCGTCATCGTGGTCGGACTGGTCGTGTTCTATACCATCCGCCTGACCAACGCCCGCAACGTTGCGTTAGGCGAAGCGACGCGCGCTCAGCGCATCCAGGGTTTCATGGTGAGCCTGTTCGAGGGCGACGAGGGCGATGTCGCGCCGTCCGAAAGCCTCAAGGTCGTCACCATGGTCGACCGGGGCCTCAAACAAGCGCGCGCGCTCGACGGCGTGCCCGAGTCCCAAGCGGAGCTGTACGAGACGCTCGGCAGTATCTACCAGGAGCTCGGAAATTACGATCGCGCCGACACACTCCTCCATACCTCACTCGCCGAGCGCCGTGCCCTGTTTCACGGCGATCATCCCGAGATCGCGAACAGCTTCGTTGCCCTCGGCCTGCTCTTCGACGCCCAGGCCCAATACGACTCCGCCGAGTCGCTCATCCGACAGGCGCTGGCGATGCAGCAGCGCGTGCTCCCGCGCGGAGATCCCACCATCGCCAGGACCACCTCTGCGTTGGGCCGCGTATTCGAAGATCAGGGCCGATACGCGGATGCGATCGCGACGCTCGACCAGGCCGTGCAATTGTTGTCCACGCCGCGGGCGCAGCCATCCGATCTGGCCGCGGCGATCACCGAGCTCGCCAACGCGCATTTCTATGCGGGCCACTATGCGGTTTCCGATTCGCTCAATCAGCGCGCGTTGTCCATGGACCGGAGCTTGTACGGCCCGCGGCATCCGAACGTCGCCGATGATCTCATCAATCTCGGCGCCATCCAGTACGAGTACGGACACTACTTCGCGGCCGAGCGCTACTATCGCGACGCGCTCGGCATCATCCGCGGGTGGTACGGCGAGAGCCATCCGGAGACCGCGTCCGCGCTCACGATGCTGGGCCGCACACTCATCGATGAGAAGAAGTACGACGAGGCCGCGCAGCTTCTCGCTGAGGCCCTCGACGTGCAACAGCGCGCGTACGGCCCCGTGCACCCGCGTGTCGCGTCGGCGTTGAACGAGCTGGGGAAAGTCGCGCAACAACGCGGACGGTTGGACGAAGCTGCGCGGGACTTCACACGCATGGCCGACATCTATCGGCAGATCTACCACGACAAGCATTATCTCATCGGCATCGCGCTCTCGAATCTCGCGAGCGTGTACACGGCGAAAAAGCAATACCATGTCGCCGACTCGCTCTTTCGCGACGTGCTTCGGCGCTACGCAGACGTCCTCGCGCCCAACCATCAATTGGTGGGGATCGCGCACGTGCGCCTCGGCCATACGCTCGTGCTCGAGCGCCGCTTCGCGGACGCAGAGAAAGAGCTCACGACCGGCTACGGCATCTTGAAATCGCAGACCAGTCCCCCCGCGACATGGCTGGGCATGGCGCAGACCGATCTGGTTGCCGTGTACGACTCGCTCAAGCAGCCCGACAAGGCGGTGCCGTTCCGCGCCGAGTTGGCGCAGGCGAAGAAGACGGAATCGGCTCCGCCCCGCTGAGGCGCATCGCCGGCGACCGGCCTCGGCGAGCATGCCCAATACTCCCGCCGCCGGGTATTCTCATTAGCTTAGGTGTGTTCCCCGTCGGTCGCGCACTCTCGAGGCGAGCAATGCCCTACGTTATTACCGAGACCTGCATTGGCGTAAAGGACAAGGCGTGTGTGGATGTGTGTCCCGTGGACTGCATCTACGAAGGGCCGGATCAGTTGTTCATTCATCCCGACGAATGCATCGATTGCGGCGCGTGCGAACCGGAATGCCCGGTTACCGCCATCTTCCCCGAAGAAGACGTGCCCGCGAATCAGAAGCAGTTCGTGCAGATCAACCGGGACGTGTTCAAGAGCGACGCGCCGCCCACGCGCCCGACCCGCTGACGCCCGCCGGGCGCCGCACGCGAGGGACGTCACGTTAGGCGTGACGTCCCTCGCGCTTTTTGCCTAACGATTGGCGCGCGTGCGCCGCGACTCGCGGCCCGCCACGGCCCACGCGATCGGCCCTACGATCGGCAGGATCACGGCCACGACGGTCCATACGATTTTCGCGCGCCGCGAATGTCCGCTCGCGTGCCAGATCGACACCAGCGCGAGCACGAGCAACACGACGGCGGCCACGACAGCCCACGCAAGCCGCGTCATGTCCCATCCGAGAACGGGCATGCGCCAGTTGGACTCCGGCGCGGCGATCGCCATCAAGGCGCGGGCGCCGTATCGCACGTGGTCGCCGCCCACTCGCTCACGAGCGCGTTGAAGGCGGCGGGCCGCTCGAGGTTGCTCAGGTGTCCCGCGCCGTGGATCACCTCGAGCCGGCTGCCGGCCACGAGCGACTGCATTCGCTCCGACTCGCTGCGCGGCGCGATCGTATCTTCGTCACCAACCACGAACATCGTCGGAACCGTGATCGTGGCCAGGGCGTCGGTCGAGTCGGGCCGGTCCATCGCCGCCGCGAGCGCGCCGATCAATCCTTCCTCGCTCATGCGGCGCGCCATCGCGACGACGGTCGGCTCGAGCTCCGGATGCCGCGTGCGCGTCGTCGTGCCTAACTGGCCGGCCGCGAGCGTTTCGGACATGGCCGCCACACCCTCCGTGTGCACGCGAGCGATCCATTCTTGCCGTCGCGCTCGAACCGTGTCGCTGTCTGCCCCGGCGCGCGTGTCGACGAATACGAAACCGTTGACTCGATCCGCGTGCCGCCGCCACATCGCGAACGAGACGTATCCGCCCATCGAGACTCCGGCGATCGCCGCGCGGCGCACACCGATCGCGTCGAGCAGCGCCGCCAGGTCATCCGCGTACTGGTCCATGGAGTAGGGCGGGGCACTGCTGCTCTCACCGAAGCCGCGCAAGTCCACCGCCACGCACTGATACGCCGCCGACAGCGCTCGCATCTGCGGCGCCCAGATCGTGCGATCGTGTGGAAATCCATGCACGAGCAAGAGTGTCGGACTTTGCGACGCGCCCGCGACGTCGTACGCGAGATCCACATTGGCGAGTCGGCACTTCATGCAACCGGCCCTCCTGTCATGGTTGCGGCGTGGTCTGCACCGACTGCTCGCTCACCCATCGTGCGTCGAACGTGAGCCAGTACAAGGTCGCCGCGTCGCTCGTTTGTGCAAGCTCCACTGCTGCCGCGAATGCTTTCGCACCGTAGGTATCGTCGAGCAGCACGCCGGTCTCGCGCTCGAATTCCCGGCGCACCTCTTGTGCCGCGCCCAACGGCCGCCCGTACGCGCCGCCATAAAACCGGTGCAGCACCCGAATACCGCGACGCGTCACACGCGGCACGCGGGTGCCGGTGGTTTGCTCGATGAGGCGGGCACAACGGTGCGCCAGACCGCGCACACGCCATGCGTTCGCCATGACGCGCGGCGCGACGCGCACACCCACCACCTGGGTGTCCAGCCCCGCGATCGCGAAGCCGAGCGCGAGTCCTCCCGCCGTTCCGCCCGTGCCTAACGGAAGCACCACGTGCGCCGGCGGCGGCAGTTCCCCGCGGCCCACCTGCGCCGCGAGCTCGAGACCCGCGTTCACCGCGCCTAACATGCCGAGCGGCGACGCGCCGCCGGGCGGGACCCATCGCGTCGCCGGCGCCGCGCGGGCGCGCCGCGCCGCAATCCATCCCCCGACCACCGCACGCACCGGACCGCCGGCGCATCGCACGTCGTGAGCCAACTCGCGCGCACGACGCTCCACCCGGCGCGCGGTCTCGTTCATCTCGTGCGGCCAACGCATCGCGAGCACGCGCGCACCGAGATGCTGTGCGAGCACCACCGTGGCCAGCACGTGCGTCGATCCCTCGCCGCCGAGCGCCAACACCGTGTCGCCGGGCGTCACGTGCGCGAGCAGGAACTCCAGCGCGCGCAGCTTGTTGCCCGCGGCGCAGCCCGCCGCCGCACCCGAGAGCGCTGTGGCGTTCAAATCGTCTCGCTTCACCCACAACGGCCCGCGCACACCAGCCATCTCCACGCGCTCGACCGGCGTCGGAAACGCACCGAGTGCAACGCGGCCGTGTCGCGCGAGCGATGGGAATCGCACGAGCAGCTCGAGCGTGTCGCGCGCAGCGACGCTTCGTGACGCCTCCGCCGCATCGCCCGCGCATGGCGCACCGCCGGTGCCATGGGTATCGTTGCGTCGGGAGGAATCCAGCATGAGATATCCGGTTGACTACTTGCGCTACGCCGCGCGCGAAGTACGGAAAGTCGAAACGCGCATGCGCGTCGGCGAGGACGCGCCGCTCTCGAAGGACGAGATGGCCGATCTGCTCAAGACCATCTGGAAAGCGCTGGACGAAGTCGGGGACGCCATCGAGGGGCTGCAGCGATCGCGCGACTACTGATTGCCGGCGCGTCGCGGCGCGCCACCCGCCTAACCGCTCGCCTCGAGTTGCGCCTCCGTCAGCGGTCCCTCGCGCTCCACGTATAGAATGCGCAGCGGCACCATGATCGCGGCCAGGAGCGGCACCGCCACCATGAGCCCGAGAAATCCGAACAGCATGGCCATCACCGCCTGCGCCAGAATCGTGAGCACCGGCGGGAGGTCGATGCCGCCCTTCATGAGCATGGGGATGAGGATCTGCCCCTCGGTTTGCTGAATCGCGATATACGCGATCGTCACCGAGAGCGCTTTCTCGGGCGAGTCGAGGAATCCCATGGCGATGGCGGGAATCGCGCTCAACACGGGGCCGATGGTGGGCACGAACTCGAGCAAGCCGGCGAGCAGGCCTAACGCAAACGGCGCCTTGACCCGCAGGATCAGCAAGATGATCGTGCTCACCACACCGATCACCACCATGGCGATGAGCTGCGTCACGAGCCACTTGCGGAGCTTGACCGCCATCTGACTGAGGATGCGCGACGCGACGCCCCGCGATTCGGGCGGCACCATCACCAGGAATCCTCGCCGGTAGAGCGCCGGGTCCACCGCCACGTAGATGGCGAGGAACAGCATCACGATGAGCCCCGCGAGCGCGGCCAACGTCGACGTGAGAAACGGAAAGAGATATCGCGTCGCGCTCTGCAACTGCCGGCCGATGCCCTCGACTAACGGACTGGGCACGCCCGGCCCGACGGTGTCCGGGCGTGCCGATTCCGCCGCGCCGCGTCCCAGCGGCGCCAACTGGCCGCCTAACTGACCCTGCGGCGTCAGCGCGCGCGTCGTGTCGGTGGGCGCGCCGGGTCCCATCACCGCGCGCATCAACCCGCCGCGCTGTTGCAGCCACCGCTCGACTCTCGCTTGCGCCTCCGGCAAGCGCGACTTGAGCACGGCCAACTGATCGCTCACGGTCGGCGCGATCAGCGCGCCGGCGCCGTACAAGAGCGCGAAGAACGCGACCACGATCGTCGCCGCCCCCACGGCGCGCGGTACCCGGAACCGCGCCAGCCGGTCGACGCCCGCCGAGATCGCGAGCCCGAACAACACGCCAAGAAACGCGACGAGGATCAGCGCGTTCGCAAACCACAACAACCGCAGCGCGAAGTACAAGCCGAACACGATTGCTGCCACGCGCAGCACATCGCGCGACCGCCAGGCAGTCCCGCGCGGCGGGAATCTGCGTGATACCGCGTCGGACATGGATACCGTCGCAGAAAGAGGTGTGGACTCCGCTACGAGTGGACTCCAAGGTAGCAGTCCGCTTCCTTTCGCGCGTCCCGGACGAGAGAATTCACGAACAGCCGGCGCCCGCCACATCCCCGGGCCGCCACGCGGGCCAGCCATCCGAGGTACGCTTCGAGTGCCGTCGCATCCTTCACCACCGTCTCAACCTCGACCGGCTACGCGAGTTACTCCCACCACGCGCTACATCGACACGCCAGCCGTCTCGGATCGCTTCCTGGAGTCGCTCGGCACGCCGGACAGGATGGCCGTCGACACCGAAGGCGCCAGTTTCCACCGCTTCGTCGACCGAATCTACCTGCTCCAGATCAGCACGGCGTCGGCGAACGCCATTCTCGACCCGCTCACGATCGGGAAACCGCGTCGTCTGGGCGAGCTGTTGGAGAGCACGCAGTCCGAGACCGTGTTTCACGACGCGGACTACGATCTCCGTCTGCTCTTCCAGGACTACGGCTGGCACGCGCGCCATCTCTTCGATACCCGCATCGCCGCCCAGCTGCTCGGGGTCCGCGCCTTCGGGCTGGCGGCGCTGCTCGAGCGATACCTGGGCGTGAAGCTCGACAAGAAACACCAGCGTGCCGACTGGTCCATGCGCCCGCTGCCGCAGGACATGCTCGACTATGCCACGCAGGACACGATGTACCTGTTGCCGCTCAGGGATAAGCTGGCCGACGAATTGGAGCGTGCCGGACGGTGGGAGTGGGCGCGCGAGGAATTCGAGGCACTCGAGGGCACGCGCTGGGACCACGATGGGTCGATCGACGCGTACCAGCGCATCAAGGGCTCCCGCGACCTCACGCGACGCGAGCTCGCGATTCTCCGCGAGCTGGTCGCGTGGCGCGATGGCGTCGCGCGCGAAATGGATCGCGCCACGTTCCGTGTCGCGGGCAACGAGACGCTGCTCGAGCTCGCGCGCGTCGCACCACGTTCGGTGGATGCACTCCGCGAGATTCGCGGCATGCCGCGCGGCGTGATCGAGCGACGCGGCGCGAGCGTCCTCGACGCGATTGCTCGCGGACTCGCCGTGCCGGACGACCAGCTCCCGCGATTTCCGCGCGCGCCGCGCTGGGATCGCGATCCCGATTTCGACACGCGCGTCAACCGGCTGCGCGGCATCCGCGAAACGGTCGCCCAGCGGCTGGATCTCGATCCCGGCTTCCTGATCTCGCGCGAACGGCTCGAGACGATCGCGCGCAAGCGGCCCAGGTCACTGGACGAGCTCGCGCAGGCGGATGATCTCCGCCGTTGGCAGATCGACGTGATGGGGAAGGACCTGCTGGGCGCCCTCGCCGCGGGCTGATCGCCTAACGGTTAGGCAGGCGGTCGCGCGTCAGAAGCCCAGGTAGGCCTTGATCCGCGGCTCCATCCGGTCGGGACTCCACATGGGCTCCCACACCAGATTCACGAGGACGTCTTCGACGCCCGGCAGCGAGCGGACCTGCTCTTCCGCCGTGGTCAGGATTTCAGGACCGGAGGGGCATCCCGGTGACGTGAGCGTGACGGCCACGGTCACCGTGCCGCCGTCCACGGTGACGCCGTACACCAGACCAAGGTCGACGATGTTGAGGTTGAGCTCGGGGTCCTTCACGCGCCTGAGCGCCGCCTTGACCACGTCCTCAGTCAACGCAGGCGCGGATCCCGGCGCCTGAGGCGCAGGGACGGAAGGACCAGCATTCAATTCGGGTTGGTGTGCGTCGTCGTTCATGCGGGCTCCGGCAGACATCATCTGCAACTTCACCGGCGCCCCGGAGGCGGGCAAGGCTACTTCTTGTGCGTCGTGTGGCTCTTCTTGGTCGTGACGACGGTTTTCTTGCCGTGCGGCGTCGCCGCCTGCCGCTTTGCGATGCGCACCGTCGACTTGGTTCCGTGATGACGCACGCGACGATGATGACGACGCTCAATGTGGTTCCAGCCACTCGCTTTGTCGGCGCGGAACGACACCGGCATCGCGATCAACTGATCGGGATCATCTGTCACCGCTACGGACGCGGCGTCGGAAAGGTCGGCGCGAATGTCGGCGATCACTTTCTCGGGGCGCCGTGCGCGCGGCTCGTGCACGCGATTCGTGAGCAGAATGACGAACATGTCGCGGTCGGGATCGATCCACAGCGACGTGCCCGTGTAGCCGACGTGACCGAACGCGTCGTCACTCAGGAAGCGGCCCGAGCCCCACTGGCCGTCGGCCATCGCCCATCCGAGCGCGCGGCTGCCGGCGGCGCGGTGCGTGAACAGCTTGATCGTCGAGTCGCTGACGATGCGCGTGCCGTTGAATTCGCCGCCGTTCAGAATCATCTGCGCGAAGATGGACAGGTCGGCGGCGGTGCTGAACAGTCCCGCGTGTCCGGCCACGCCGCCTAACGCATACGCGTTCTCGTCGTGGACCTCGCCCTGGAGCGGATAGCCGCGCGGCGGGGTGTCCTCCGTGGGCGCGGTGCGGTACTTCACCGAATCGGCCGGCCGATAAAACGTGTTCGTCATGCCTAACGGATTGAACACCCACATCGACAGGTATTCGTCCAACGGCTGGCCGCTTAACTTCTCGACCAGGAACCCCAGCGTCATCGCCCCCAAGTCGGAGTAGACGTACTGCGTTCCGGGCTTGTAGTCGAGCGGCGTGGTGAGCACGATCTGACGCGCCTCGGCCGGCGACGACGCCAAGCGCCACAGCTCGCGGTCGGCGGGCAGGCCGGACCGGTGCTCGAGCAGCTCGCGGATCGTCACGCTGTCTTTCTCGCCGCCGCCGAATTCGGGCAGATACTTCACGACCGGGTCATCCAGCTTGAAGAGACCCTTGTCGTAGAGGATCATCATGGCGGTGGTGGTGCCGACGACTTTCGTGAGTGAGGCGAGGTCGTACAGAGTTGCGGTGGGCGAGACGTGCGGGCTGGATGACTTCCAATCGGTGCGGCCGAACCCTTTCTCCCAAACCACGGCGCCCTTCCGGCCTACCACGACGGCCGCGCCCGGGAAGCCGCCGGCGCGAATCCCTCGCTGTACCACACGGTCTATGACGCGCAGCCGCGCCGCCGACATGCCAACGGAGGCCGGTGCTTTGACCGGGAGTCCCCCGTCTCCTCCGGCAATGGCGAGAGCAGCGAGCAGCGCGAGAACCACGGTGGACCTCTCCTCCAAAACGCCTGCATGAACCCCGACTCGAGGAGACGCGGCACATGCCACGACTCGGAGCTTGGGGTAATACCCCGGGGCTCGGACAAAGCGGCGCGTTCAGTTGTCGCAAGAACGAGAGCAGCAGCAGCGCGAACGGTGTTGCGAACCGGAAAGTGGCGGGCTTCGATCCGGCGGGACGACCACACGACTTGAGGTCGGGCGTGCTATCCTACTTCAATATGTGGGTTTGCATCCAGTTGGCAAGACGAAATACACACGCATTCGTCACCGCCGGCGCTCACGGCGAACTCAGGTGTAATGGTGGTGCAAGCGCGTCGGCTTGCAGCGGTACCGCGTCATCGGTCGGTCGGTTCGACCGGATTTTTCGCTCGAGACGACAGTGGCCGACAAGGCTTTGGCAACCGAACTTCACGCAACGGTGACCAATCAAGTAACCGGGATGGAAACGGATCACGCTCTCATTCGGCGCGCCATCGACGGCGATGAGCGAGCACTGCGGCAGTTGTGGTCGCAGTACTCGCCGCACATCGACGCGGTCGTGCGGCGACTGGTGGGCGGCGATCCGGATCTGGCGGCCGACATCGCGCAGGACGTGTGGATTCAGATTTTTCGCGCGTTAGGCAGCTACCGCGGCGACGCGCAGTTCGGGACGTGGGCGCACCGCATCGCGGTGAACCGGACGCTGAACGCGCTGCGCAAGGCGCGGCGGCTGGGGCGGCTGGAGGTCGACATCGAGGAAGATTCCTCGGCCGTCGAGATGGACAGCGATCGCGCGTTTCTCGCCGCGTCCATCGAGGAGGCCGCGGCGCGACTCCCGGCCGGCGCCCGCACGGTGTTCGTGTTGCACGACGTGGAAGGCTATACGCACGACGACATCGCCCGTGAGTTAGGCATCACGACGGGCGCATCGAAATCGCAACTCTTCAAGGCGCGCGCGAGGTTACGCCGGCTGCTCGCGCACCTGATCGATGTCCCAACGCCGGCACCGGAACTTCGCACCCATGTTGCACCTCGATCCTGAACGGCTGGCCGCGTTGGCCGAAGACCAGCCCACACACGACGAAGCGGCGCACCTCGCGGCCTGCCCGGAGTGTGCGCGCGAACAGGCGGCGTACGAGGAGCTCGTGGCCATGGCGGCGCGCGAGCGACACACCGTCCTCGCCCGCCCGCTCACCGACTGGCGCTCGCTGTCGGCTCGCCTCACCGACGAAGCCGCGCGGATCGCGCCCGCTCCCGCGCGCGGCCGCGGACTGCCGCGCGCCTGGATGCAGATCGCCGCGGGTCTCCTGATCGCGGCATCCGGCCTCATGGTCGGCCGCGCCACCGCCGCACCCAGGAGCGCCGAGACCGCACCGCGCGGGACGACCGGCGCGGCGAACGGCGATTCCTCCCGCTCGCCCGCGAGCGTCGAGGACGCCATGGCCCTCATGCGCCGCGCGGAGAGCGACTACCGGTTGGCCGCGGCATTCGTCGTCGCGCACGACACGTCGATGCACGGCAACGCGGGCATCGATCGCTATCGCCAGCGGCTGGCCGCGCTCGACCGCGTGTCCGATGCGGCGCTGGCGGCCGCCAATCAGGCGCCGGCCGATCCGGTCATCAATCAATACCTGATCTCGGCGCGCACGGCGCGGGATGTGACCCTGCAACAGCTGAACGGCTCGCTGCCCGCGGGCATGTCGCTATCCAGCTACTGATGCCGACTCCGATGCGCATGCCCAGACCGATCCATCGCGGCGCGCTGCTCCTCGCGTCGGCGATCGCGTGCGGCGCCATCGCGGTTCCGTTAGGCTTAGGGGTCGCGCAGGATGCGACGCCCCCATCACCGCCGACACCCGGCGTCTGCCCGAGCTGCGACAGCGCCAGAGACGCCCGCGGCGACGCCGAGCTCGCCCGCGCGACCGCGGCGCTCGAGCGCGCGCAGCAGGCGCTCGTCGATGCCATGAAGCAGGCGATGGTCTCGCCGGACTCCAGCGGCGCCGCGGCCGAAAAGCTGGCGCGCGCCAACGGCAACCTGCGGCGCGCGCAGCAGCGCTACGAGGACCTGACCAACGATCTCCTGCGCCGCCGGGTATCGATCGAGCGCGACGACATCGATCGCCTAACGCGCAAGGTGCAGCGCGAGGTCGGCTACCTCGGCGTCACGCTGTCCACCACCGCGCCCGAAGTCCAGGAGGAAGGCGGCAAGACACTCATGCGATTCGAGGCCTATCCCACCATCGAATCCGTGGATCCGGATTCGCCGGCCGAGCGCGCGGGACTGGAATCGGGCGACAAGCTGCTGGCGCTCAACGGCAAGGACGTGACAACGGGCTGCGAACCGTTCTCCACGCTGCTCAAACCCGGATCGCACGTGCTGTTGAGCGTCAAGCGCGGAGCCTACACCAAGCAACTGAGCGCTTTGATCGCGAAACGCCCCATGGCCGCTTGGCCGCAAGTCTGGACCTACCCACGCAGTGGCGGGACGACGATTGTCATCCCATCCATGCCGGCGACTCCGTCCGTGCGCGTCGCGCCGTCGGTACCGGCTGCGCCCGCGCCGGAGGCGAAGGGAGACTCGGCGGACATCACGATTTCGGTGACGCCCTTCCCGCCAATGTCGCCAATGCCCGACATGCCGATGATGGTGACCCGCGTGGGCGGGTCGCTGCTCGTCGTCGCCGGCGCCGAGGTGCGCCCCGTGGGCAACCTCGCCGACTACTTCGGTGTGAACCAGGGCGTACTCGTGCTGCGTGTCGAGTCAGGAACCGTCGCCGCCAGGTCGGGTCTGCAAGATGGCGACGTCATCGTGCGGGCCGACGGCAATGCCGTGAGCACGCCCGCGGCGTTGAGCCGAGCCATGTATCGGGCCTCCGACGCACAGCTCAAGCTCGACATCGTGCGGCTCAAGAAAAAGAAAACGATCCTGCTCAAGTGGGATCGATGACAAACGCGCGCCGGCATGATCGCCGGCGCGCGTTGCGTTAGGCAGGAGCGCTCTCGCTTACTTGCCCTGGCGAATGCTCCCGGGCGGCAGCGAGTAGAGCAGCTTCATCGTCGCGCGGTCGGCGTTCGACAGGTCGCGCACCCGTACCCGCGCCGTCATGATGTCCGTCGTGTCGCTCGTGTGGTCGAGGCCCAGCAGGTGACCCACCTCGTGGAGCGCGATGGCCTTGACGCTCGAGTCATCCAGCGCCTCGCCGGCGTTGTGGTGCAGCGCGAGCGTGATGTTCGCGTTCACGATCCACCAGCTCCGGTCGCGCGCCCACAAGGTCTTGCCGCTGATCGGCGTGTCGAAGTGGTCGATCCACGCTACGTGCACGTCGGCATCCAAGGAGTCGGTCACGAACTCGAAGCGAACCGGGATACCGAGATCGCTCCACTCCTCGAACGCATCGCGGACGCGCGCCGGGAACGTGTCGCTCCAGCCTTTGATGCCGGCGCCGTTGCCGATCCACACCTTGATCGGTTGCGCCGTGCGATCGGGCCAACGCGCCAGCGCCGAGTCGCGCTCTACCAGGATCTCGTCGATGTACGTTCCCGCCGAACCCAGTGCTAACCGCTGCCGCACGTCGCCCAGGTCGTTGGTCGCATCGGTGGCCGCCGCGGGAATTGCCGCCGGCGCACGGTGCGCCGCTTCGGCCATGTGTCGGGCAATGCCCAACCGACCAGCTTCAGCGTGTGCTTCGACTGGAACAGCGCTCACGCGTGGCTCGGGCGCGGGATGCGTGGTCTCCGTGACTTGTGCAGCCACGAAGCCGAGCAACGGGAGAAGAATCACGACTGGAATGAGGTCCGTACGCTTCATCGCGGTCGGGTACCGAATCGGGGGCTGGGAAGTTGGAGCCCGCATTGGCTCCGCTCATCCAGCTTGACGAGCGAGCGACGCGCTGGGGCACGAGCGTGCGACGCGCGCGCTGAGCAGCGTGAGATTCTATTGGGAGTGAATGGCGAACGGCGGAGGGAGCAACATTTCGTGACAGCAGCTAGATGCACTCGTAACATGGCGACAAAGCGCGCTGTAGACAACTGCTTGGGCGCACGAATCACGCGTCGCCGCCTGGCAGAATAACACCGACGTCCGTAAGCTGCACCGGTTCCTCACGGACGAGTCGCCAGGATGCCCGCCATGGACCGCGAGCGGTGGAAGCAAATCGAGCCGTTACTCGACCACGCGCTCGACTTGTCCGACGCGGAACGCGACCAGTGGCTGAGCGAGCTCAGCATCAGCTCGCCGGACATGGCCATCGAGGTGAGTTCCCTGTTGTCGGGAGACGCACAGGCCGACCGCACCGGGTTCATGGCCGAACCGGTGGCGGTGACGCTCGAGGGATTGGAGCTCGGGGCATACACGCTGGTCGAGCCGATCGGGCAGGGCGGAATGGGTACGGTGTGGCTGGCGCGCCGCACCGACGGCCGGTTCGAAGGGCGCGCAGCGGTCAAGCTGCTCAACCTGGCGCGGTTGAGTCCATCCGGTCAGGGCCGCTTCCGGCGCGAGGGATCCGTTCTCGCGCGCCTAACGCACCCCGGCATCGCGCGGCTGCTGGACGCGGGGGTGAGTCCCAGCGGCCAGCCGTACCTGGTGCTCGAGTACATCGATGGCCAGCCGATCGATGTCTACGCCCGGGAGCGGGGCTTGGGCGTGGACGCGCGCATCCGGCTCGTGCTCGACGTGATCGCCGCCGTTGGGCACGCGCACGCCAACCTGATCGTGCACCGCGATCTCAAGCCATCCAACATCCTGGTGACCCGCGATGGCGCCGTGAAGCTGCTCGACTTCGGGATCGCCAAGCTGCTCGACGACGGAGGCTCCGGCCGGCACACCGCGCTCACGGCGGAAGGGAGCCGGGCGTTCACGCCCGATTACGCGGCGCCGGAACAGGTCCGCGACGGCGCGATCACGACGGCCACGGACGTCTACGCGTTAGGCGTGCTGCTCTACGTCCTCGTGGCGGGAAAGCACCCGACTGCCGAGGGCTGTACATCGCCGGTGGACGAGATGCGGGCGCTGTTCGAGGTCGAGCCGGCGCGGCTCGGTGTGGGCGATCTGGACAACATTCTCGCCAAGGCTCTGCGCAAGGATCCTCGCGAGCGCTATCAAACGGTCACAGCGCTCGGCCAGGATCTCGATCGGCTGCTGTGTCACCAGCCTGTGAGCGCGCGACGCGACTCGATCGCCTATCGGGCACGGATGTTCGTGCGACGCCATCGCGCCGCGGTGGCGGCAGCATCGGCGGTGGTCGCGGTGCTGGTGGCCGCGACCGCCTTCTCAATGGAGAAGATGCGCGAGGCGGAGCGGGAGCGCGATGCGGCGCTGGTCGCGACGCGACGCGCGAGCGCCCAGGCGGAGTTTCAATCGGTGCTCATGAGCCAAGTGGGCGACAAGCCCATCACAATGCGGGAAATTCTGGACCGCGGCCGCACGGCTGTCGAACGCGAGTACGCAACGCAGCCGCGACTGCTCACGCCGATTCTGCTGCAGTTGGCGGATCATTACGCCGACCTGAGCGACACCAAGATTCGCGGGGAGCTGATCACGCGGGCAGCGGCTCTCGCGGCGGCCATACCGGACAGCGCGGCGCTCTTGCAGGCACGCTGCGATGCGGTCGACAACCTGCGCGCGCAGGGGAAATACGACGTCGCGCACGCACTCTTGCACAATCTCCAGCCGGCGTTCGAGCGCGCCGACCCGCGCGTGGCGTCGCGATGTCTGTTCGAGGCGGCCCAACTGGATGTGGAATCGGGGCCGCACGAGCGCGCGGGTCCCGAGGTTCGCCGCGCACTCGCGATCCGCGACAGCCTTGGCCTAACGAACGATCTCGAGTACGTCGGGATGCTGTCGACGTCCGCCGACGCCCTGTCCGCCGACGGCAAGCGACTCGAGGCCATTGCTGCGCTGCGCCGCGCGATCGCGATCGTGGACAGCACGGGCCGCGGCGAGACGATCACGCGGGCGACGCTGTTGCACAACGAGGCCGACATCCTGCGGGGCATCGGACAAACGGCGCAGGCCGAGCCGATGTTCCACGACGTGCTGGAGGAGGTGGCGCGCAGCGACCCGTCGGGACGCGTCCCCGAGCAACCACTCATCCACTATGCACACGTGGCGCTCTTCCAGGGCGACGCCGACTCGGCCGCCAAGTACTTCGGCAACCTCGCCCGTCAGGCGGCAGGCGACCAGAACATCTACTGGCAGGGGCGCGCCCTGTTCGGTCTCGCGCTGGCACAGATCCAGTTAGGCAAGCTCGCCGACGCGAAGCGCAGCGACACGGCGCTCAAGGCGATCGAGGCGCGCCTCTCCATTCGCAGCGTGGACGACCAGATCACCGACTCGCGCATCATTGATGCGCGCCTGGCGATGGCGCGCGGCGACACTGCGGCGGGTCGTGCCACCGTCGAGGACGTACTGCGCGACCAGGGTTACTACGATGGCAAACGGCGCCGCATCTATCACGCGGCGCTCATGCTCGCCGCGGAAGCGGCGATCGGCGCGCACGATCCGGCGGCGGCGCTGCGATACGCGCGCGATGCGCGCGGCGTCTCGGCGCTGGACACCGTCACCGCGGCGCGAGATGCGTACGTGGGCGAAGCGCAGCTGCTCGAGGCGCGAGCGATGCTCGCGACCGGCGACACGACATCGGCGCGCCGGGCGCTCGACAGCGCTGTGGTGGAGCTCCGCGCCGGCGCCGGAAACGCGCACCCGCGTTCGATCGAGGCGGCTCGACTGCTGGCGTCCTTGCGTTAGGCGCGTCGCGCGGCGACCGCGCGGTCCCTCGCCTAACTCGAAGCCGCCTCGGCGTCACCGAGGATCGAGCGGTGGAGCAGCGCGCGGGCCTTGCGCCATTCGCGCTGAATCGTGCGGTCGGACACGCCGCGCAGCGCCGCGATTTCGGTAAACGAGAACCCGCAGAAGAAGTGGAGATCCACCAGCTCGGAGAGCCGCGGCTCGATCGCCGCCAGCTCCTCCAGCGCATCGCCCAACTGCGCGAGCTCGGCGGCGTCGACGCCACCCACGCCGGCCGGCACCTCGGCGCCGTCGAGCGTGACCTCGAAGCTGCTGCCGCGCTTCCGTGCGCGCCGCCGGCGCGCGTAATCGATGATGAGACCGCGCATCGCGCGCGACGCGTACGCGAGGAACCGCAAGCGATCCGGGAACGCGAGCTGTGGCCGGCCAGAAATGTTGAGGTATGCCTCGTGGAGCAACGTGGTCGTGCCCAGCGTTACCGAGGCATTCGCGCGTCGCAGCTGACTCTCGGCCAATCGGTGCAGTTCATGGTACAACATTCGGAACAGCTTGTCGGCCGCGACGGGATCGGCCTGGTCAGCGCGCTGAATCAGAGCATCGAGCTCGGTTTCCACGTGTCCTCGACGACGACAAAAGGGCGACGGTCATACGCGCTCAACGTACTGCGCCCATGACCGTCGCGAAACGCCTGTTGTGAACTGGACGTTGGTGTCTCGGGCCGTCGTCAGCGCGAACCTCGCATGCGAGCCTCGCGCTCGAGCAGAGCCTGCTTTCGCTCGATGCCCCACCGATAGCCGGTGAGTGAGCCATCCCGCGCGATCACACGATGGCACGGGACGATGATGGCGAGCGGGTTCGCGCCGCACGCCGCTCCCACGGCGCGGGCTGACTCCGGCCGGCCGAGTCGGGCGGCGAGCTCGCCGTAGGTAGTGGTGGATCCCGGCGGAATCGTGCGCAGGGCGCGCCAGACCTCGCGTTGGAACGGTGTACCGCGCATGTCGAGCGGCACATCGAGTGTTCTCGCGGGCGTGTCGACGAGCGCGGTGACGTTCGCGGCGAGCGCGTCGAGCGCGGCGTCGGATCCGGCGAACGTGCCTAACGGAAAGCGGCGCGCGAGCTCGCGGCGCAACGCGTCGCGGTCGTCGCCCACGAGCACGGCCGCGAGACCGGCCGCACTGCGCGCGACGAGCACGAGCCCGATGGCGGACCGCGCGAAGGCGACGTTGATCACGTCGGCACCATCGCGGCGCCGCGCTGGCGCGCGGCCGGCCCGACGCGAACGAGTGCTGAGTGTAGCGGTCATAGAATCCTCTCGAGCAAATGTCGGTCGTGGTGAATCACGGACGCAATATGGGGTGTTGCATGCGCCGCGGCTGGCCATATTCGGACACGGATATTCACGCGTCCGGCCCGGCTTATTCGAGCTCTTTTGACTGTGGCGATCGCGTCCGGCGTGCAGGTGTCCGAAAATGGCTAGTACGTCCGTCAGGGAGCGCATAGCTTCCCGCCATGACATCAGACACCACTGCGCTCTACCGGGCGCTCGCCGCGCACGACCCGCGATTCGACGGCGTGTTCTACGTCGGCGTGACCTCTACCGGCATCTATTGTCGTCCCGTGTGCACGGCGCGCACACCGAAGGCGGCGAATTGCCGGTTTTTCGACAGCGCCGAAGCGGCCGAGAAGGCAAACTTCCGGCCGTGCCTCAGGTGCCGGCCCGAGCTCGCGCCGGGCAATGCGCCGGTCGACGACGCGCACCGCATCGCGAGCCTCATCGCGCACCGCATCGACGAGGGTATGCTCGATGATGGCGCCGGGCTCGAGTCGATCGCGAAGCGGTTCGGCTGGAGCTCCCGGCAAATCCGGCGCATGCTGCAGCGCGAGCTCGGCGTATCGCCTATGGACCTCGTGCTCACGCGGCGGTTGCTCCTTGCCAAGCAGCTCCTAACGGAAACGACGCTGCCAATGTCGGAGGTTGCGTTCGCCAGCGGCTTCGCGAGCGTGCGCCGCTTCAACGATGCGTTCAACGGCCGCTACGGCATCGCGCCGACGCAGTTCCGCAAGGCGACGCCAGACGCGCGAAGCGCGGCGACCTCATCGGACACATTCCGGCTGCAGCTCGTCTATCGCCCGCCCTTCGACTGGGCCGAGACGCTCGCGTTCCTCGGCGCGCGTGCCATGCGCGGCGTGGAATGGATCGACGGCGATGCGTACGTGCGCACGGTGCGTCTCGGAAGCCACACCGGGTGGATTCGGGTCACGCACGTTCCGGCGCGCCGCGCGCTGGTGGTGGAGCTCGCGCACGCGCTCACGCCGGTGCTGCCCGCGTTGCTGGGCCGGCTGCGGCACCTGTTCGATTTGAGCGCGCGCCCCGACGTGATCGCGGCGCACCTGGCTCGCGACCCCGTGCTCGCGGGTTCGATCGCACGCCGGCCGGGACTGCGTGTGCCGGGCGCATTCGATGGCTTCGAGCTCGCGGTGCGCGCGATCCTCGGTCAGCAGATCACGGTGAAGGCAGCGACCACGATCGCCGGCCGCTACGTGGCCGCGTTAGGCAAGCCGATCGAGACGCCGCACGCGGGACTGGACCGGTTGGTTCCGACGCCCGATCGCGTGGCACGCGCCCGCGTCGACGACCTCGCGGCACTCGGCATTGTGCGCGCACGGGCGGAGAGCATCCGCGCACTCGCGCGGGAGATGGCGGCCGGCCGGCTCTCGCTCGAGCCGGGCGCCCAGCCCGACGACGTGATTGCGCGACTCACGGCGCTGCCGGGCGTCGGCCCCTGGACGGCGCAGTACATCGCGATGCGTGCGCTGAGGTGGCCGGACGCCTTCCCGAAAGAAGACGTCGCGGCGCGCAAGGCGTTAGGCGGCGTGAGCGCCGGCGTCGCCGAGGCGGTGTCGCAGGCGTGGCGGCCGTGGCGGAGCTATGCGCTGCTCCACCTGTGGCAGGCCGCATCGCCATCGAAATCGTGACGCGGTCTGCCGAGCGCGCGCCTTCGGTCAGCAACCGGATCCGGTCTTGGCCGGCGGCGGCGCTGGAACGTCGGTGATCGAGTGGCGGCCGAGCGCGGCGTCCAGCACGGGAAGACCGGTCTTCGTTAGGCGATCGGCGGCGGCGGTGACCGTCGCCAGGTCCTTGCACGCCGCGGCGACTGCCGCGAGCGACGACGGGGTGGGCGCCATGTCGCCGTTGTCCTGTCCCTCGAGCAGTTGGACGAACGTGCCACTCACGCGCACGTAGTCGGGCGGTGGAGCAGGGCCGCGGCCGAATCGGAAGCCACGTTCGCCGGCGGAGTCGCCGGCCACGCTGTCCAACTTCGTCTCGAACGTCTTGACGGCCTCGGTGACGTCGCTCGCTTGCGATGATCCGGCGTTCTTGTCGACGTTCGCGCGCAGATCGGCGAGCGCGTGATAGCCGGCCCAAGTGCTCGCGAGCCCGCGATATACGCGCATCATGAGGTCGTGCTGCGCGCGCAGCGCGACCATGCTCGCGGGCGAGCGCGGATCGTTGCGGACCGTTGCCGGCTGCGTGTAGGTCGTGCCGTCGACGGTGAGCTTGATCGTGTACGCACCGGGCAGCGCGATCGGCCCTTCGGGAGACGCTGGCGTTAGGCCGGGATTGGCGTTGATCTCGAACGTGTGCGTGAACGCCGGCGGCGCATCGTAGCGCAGGTCCCATGTGATGCGATTGAGACCGACGGCCGTCGGCATTGGTGCGGGCTTGGCGAGCCAGAAGTTCGGTTCCGGCGGATCGGCCGCTTCACGCACCGGCGTCACCGGTGCGCTGCTGAGATGGCGGATCACCGCGCCCGATGCATCGAGCACCTCGAGCGTGATGTCGCCGCGCGGCGCCGCCGCGAGCGTGTAATAGATGATGAGACCGTCCGGCGGATTGAGCGCGTGCGGCACCTCGGGCGGGAACGGCGTGTCCGCGCCGTCGTTCCGGCGCACGCGGATGGCGTCGTCCGGCTTGAACAGATGCGCGGGCGCGGTGGCAATGGCCGGCGTCAGGTCGCGCAATACGGTATAGTCGTCCAGCACCCAGATGCCGCGCCCGTACGTGCCGACGATGAGGTCGTTCCCGTGAAACGTGATGTCGCGATACGATGTGTTAGGCAGATTGAGCTGCAACGATTGCCAATGGTCGCCGTCGTCGAACGACACGTACATCGCGCTCTCGGTGCCGGCGAACAACAGCCCCGCGCGCTTGGGATCGTTGCGGATGGTGTGCGCGAAGCTGCCGCTCGGCTCGTCGGTGGGGAGGCCGGTGACGATCTTCGTCCACGTCTTGCCGTAGTCGCGCGTGCGATAGAAGTACGGGGCGTAGTCGCCGACGTTGTGTGCGTCGATCGCCACGTACGCAGCGCCGGCGCTGGTGTGCGAGGCGTCGATGGTCTGGATGTCGGCGTGCGCACCGTGAGGCAAATCGGGAATCGACACATCGGCCCACGTTTTCCCGTTGTCGCGCGTGACGCGAATGAGGCCGTTGTTGGTCCCCACCCAGATCGTGCCCGGGGCGACGCTCGATGGCGCGATCGTCTCGATGATGCCGCCGTTAGGCGGGCCGCCTCGCCCGCCGCGCGCGGGAGGCTGCGGCGCCGTGGGCTCGCTGCCGTGCGGCACGCCCAAATCGGGACTGCGCTTCGTCCAGTGGGCGCCGCCGTCGGTGGTCGCCATGAGATACTGAAAGCCCGCGAACAGCTCGTGCTGATTCCACGGCGCCCACACGAGGGGCTGGGCAGATCCCGTGCGCAGCTCGAGCGTGGGGTCCTGCGCCGGACTCACGTTGATCCACTGCTCGCTCGGGTAGGTCACCTTCACGATGCCGTTGCCGCTCGCGTACACCGTGTCTGGATGTAGCGGATCGGGTACGATCGTGCCCCATTCCCACGTCGGCACCGGGCTCCAGTCGAGCGGTGTGATCTCGCCCAGGTTGCCGCGATTGCGCGTGCGCACCGCGCCGGCATCCTGCTGCGTGGCGTAGATCCAGAAGGGATACGAGTTGTCGGTCGAGATGTGGTAGACCTGCTCCGTCGACTGATTGTACCACGGACTCCACGTCAGGCCGCCGTCGAGCGACACCGTGGCGCCCTGGTCGAGGCCCATGAGGATGCGCTTTCCGTTGGTCGGGTCGATCCACATCTGCTGCGGATCGTCCCCGCCGGGTGCGCCCTTGAAGCCGGTGAACGTATTGCCGCCGTCCGTGGAGATGTAGCTCGACGTGTTGATCGTGTAGACGATGTCCGGGTTCTGCGGGTCGACGTAGACGCCGCAGTTGTAGCCGCCCTGTCCGTTGCCCACACGGTGGTCGGTCGAATCCATCTGCCGCCACGTGGCGCCGCCGTCGTCGGACCGATAGAGACCGAAGTTGCCGATGAGGAAGACGCGTTGGGCATTCGTGTGCGCGGCGACGGCGACGGACGTGCGGCCGAAGAGGCGCGGCAGCCCGCGCCCGTCGACCACGTGCCACGTTAGGCCTTCGTCGGTGGACTTGTAGAGCGCGGTGCCGGTGGGCCCGGAATCGGGCGCGGCGCCGCGACGGGGGACGACTCCGGGCGGGCTGTAGTGCCGGTCCGTGGTCGCGAACACCACCTGCGGCTCGTCGAACGCGCTGGCGAGCTTCTCGATGCCGGTTTCCTGGTCGACGAAGAGCGTCCGCGTCCACGTCGCGCCGCCATCGGTGGTGCGGAACACGCCGCGCGCGTCGCTCTTGTGGTGCAGGTCGCCCTGGGCGGCCGCGATCACGAGGTTGGGGTCGTGCGGGTCGATGATGAGCGATGGAATCTGCCGCGACTCCTCGAGACCGACGCGGCGCCACGTTAGGCCGGCATCGCTCGAGCGGTACATGCCGTCGCCCTGGTTGATCGAGCCGCCGGTGGGCATGTCGCCGGTGCCGGCGTAGACGACGTTGGGATCCGAGGGGGCGACCCCGATCGCGCCGACCGCTGCGACGGTCGTGATCGAGTCGAATACGGGGAACCACGTCGCGCCGGCGCTGGTGGTTTTCCAGACGCCGCCTTCGGGAAGGCCGGCGTAGAAGACGCCGGGCTGGCCGATGGCGCCCGTGACCGATGCGATGCGACCGGCGCGGAGGGGACCGACGTTGCGCCAGACGAGGCCGTGATAGAAGGCGGGGTCGATGGGTCCCGTGGGTGCGGGAGCCGGCGACACGCGTGGGACGAAGAGGCCGAGTGCCGCGAGGGACGCGGCCGGCAGCCACTGGTGTGGTCGAAGCGATGTCATGGTCGAGAGTCCAGGTGAGACGCGGGAGGTAGTGCGCCGAGTATGTATGGATGACACGGGCCGTAGCAAGCCGAGCGGTGAGCTCACACAGCTTGGCAGCGCTGCCGCCAGGTGGTTGCTTGCCGCGTAGCACAATTGCAGTACATTGTAACACATGCGAGACATGCATCTGACGCTGCGCGTGTCGCGGGACCTGGCGCGCGCGGTTGCCCGGTGGGCAAAGGCGCACGGCGTGGCCAAATCGCAGGTCGTGCGCGAAGCCGTCGCGAGCTACGTCGGCACGTCGATCGCCGCGTCGGCGTCAACCGAATACGTGAAGGGACTGACGGGTCGCGAGGCCGCCGCTCGTTGGGCATCGCTGCCGCATCTCACAGGCGACGAAGCCGGCGGTTTGGCGGGAGGGATCGCGGCAAGTCGAACGAGCCTGCCGGCGGTCGCGACGCCGTGGGAGTGATTCTCGATACGTCGGTGATCGTCGCCGGCGAGCGCGGCAGCGTGAACGTGGAGGCGATGCTCGCGTCGTTGGGCGACGAGCCGGTGGCGATCGCGGCGATCACCGCATCGGAGCTGCTGCACGGGGCGCATCGCGGCGCGGACTCTGGCATTCGCGCGCGGCGTGCGGCGTTCGCCGAAGCTGTTCTGGATCTCGTGCCCGTGCTGCCGTTTGGTGTGCCGGAAGCGCGGCGGCATGCGCAGGTGTGGGCCGAGTTGTTGGGCGCCGGCGCGGTGATTGGACCGCACGCGCTGCTCATCAGCGCGACGGCGCTCGCTCGCGGCTACGGCGTGGCGACGATGAGTGAGCGGGAGTTTGCCCGTGTGGCGGGATTGCGCGTGGTGCCGGTGGCGCCGTTCGTCACGTAGCTTGGCGTTAGGCACCAGCGTTAGGCTGAGGACTCATGGAAGCAGGGGTCAGCGATCTTGCAGCGTGCCGCCAAAAATGCCACCCGGCGGATCAATCGGATCGCACAGCAGGACAAGTTGTTCCTCCAGCGGCGCCGACACCGTGTCTACGTATCCCGCGCGAACCGAAACGCGGATGGTACGCGCGTAATGGCCAATGCTGCCAAGGGTCAGCTGATATTTTCCGGGACGGAGTCCGTCGGTGGCCAGGATTTCGGACAGGCCCAACTGTCGCAACGCGATCGTGCGCCCTTTTGCGCGAAGGCTCCCGAAAACGGGTCTGTTCCAATGGGAGACGGCGCCCGGCAGGGAGTCCACGCGCACGAGTAGGGCGCCGCGCTGCGCAGCGACGAGCGCTGCGTCCGGAATCGTCGATCGGCGTTCTACCGCTGGCGCAGGCGGCGGGGGGTAGCAGTCGTACGGCGAGTGGCACGCAGCGAGGCAGGCCATCGAAACACCGATCCAGCGAGCGGAGTTGGCCACGTTCGTATCAGGCTTTTTCCGTTGGGCCTTTGGCGTTGGGCGCACGCTGGTATACCGAGATATGCTTTGTGCTGTCTGCCCCGAACGGCGCCCGCTGCCAATCCGCCCACCGGTGCTCGAGGCGGAGCCCCGCGATACGCGCCATGAGATCCATTTCCGATGGCCAGACGTAGCGAAGCGTCACCGGGTAGAGCCGCGCGCCGCGCTCCGTTAGGACAACATGTTGGCTCGTGATGCGTTGCTGCGCCAGATCCAACTGCGATGCATCGATGCGCACCTGCGCCGTCTCGATGCCGATCACCCGCATCGTCTGGCTCGAGACGAACCGCGTGAGGTCCGGCACGAACGC
>DATEKK010000221.1:0-3887 GCA_035277485.1 Gemmatimonadaceae bacterium | reverse complement strand
TCCCTCAGGCGGCGTCGCCGCCGCTTCCCCCAGCGCAGCGCTTCCCCCAGCGAGCGAAGCGAGCGCTTCCCCCTTCCCGTTGTTGCTCGCGCTAGAAGATCTGAGACGCGCTTCACTCCGCCCGGAACGCCCGCGCCGGATCGATGCGGCTCGCTCGGCGCGCCGGCAGGAACGCAGCGAGCGCTCCGACTGCCAGCAGCAGGAGCGGCGCGACCACGAACGCGGCCGGATCGAAGGCCGTGACCCCGAACAACAGCGCCTGCAACGCGCGCGCTGCCGCCGCCGCTACGAGGAGACCGACACCCGCGCCGATCGCGACCAACATCACGCCGTCGCGCATGAGGAGCCTAACGACGCTGTCGGGCCGCGCGCCGATTGCCAGCCGGATTGCGACCTCGCGCGATCGCCGCGCCACGGCGTAGCGCACCACGCCGTACACGCCGATCATGGCCAGCACGAGCGCCAACGCCGCGAACAGCGCGAACGCCACGGCGCCCAACCGCGCCGGCAAGAGCATCGTCCCCAGGTGCTGCTGCATCGTCTTCGCCTGGAAGATCATGAACGACGGATCGATCTCGCGCAGCGTGGTGAGCACGCGCGTGGTCGCGAGCGCCGCGTCGCCGCGCGCCCGCACGACGACGTTGAAAAACGGCTCCGCGTCCTGCGAGAACGCGGCGATGATGAGCGGCCGCGGCGCTTCGCCTAACGAGCGCACCTTCGTCGTCTTCACCACGCCGATGATGTGATAGACGGCCGAATCGGACCGGAACGTCCGGCCGACTGCGTCGCTCCCGGGCCAGAACTTGTCCACCATCGCCTGATTGACGATCGCCACGCGGTCGCGCGCCGGGGTGTCGGACGAATTGAATCCGCGTCCCCGCACGAGCGTGAGGCCGAGGGCGTCGAAGACCCCCGAATCGGCAGTCGTCTGGTCGATGTCGAACGCGGTCTGGCCGGGCGGCGGCTGTACGCCGTCGACGGTGATCCGCTGCGAGTTGTTGCCTAACGAATTGAGCAGCATGTCGCTGATCACGCCGGCGCCGCTCACATCGTCGAGCGCGCGCACCCGCCGCTCGATCTCCGCCACCGCCTGCGCCCGGCGCTCGGCGGGGTAGCGGTCGGCCGGGAGCGCCATCCACACGAGCCCGCCCGGCGCCGAGCCGAATCCGGCTTCCACCTTGGACTGCGCCGCGAAGCTCCGGAGAAAGAGCGCGGCCGTCACGAGCAGCACCAACGATGCCGCGGTCTGTGCGACCACGAGTCCGCTCCGCATGGTGAAGCGACGCTTGCCGTTCCCGCCCGTGTTCTCGCTCTTGAGCGTTTCCACCACGTCCGGCCGCGTCGCTTGCAGCGCCGGCAGCAGCCCGAACAACACGCCGGCCGCGATCGTCGTCGCGATCACGAACGACAGCACGGGAAGGTCGAGCGCGACGTCGAAGTTGAGCGGGAGAGGAATCGGCAGATCGGCGGTGAGCAGCACGTGCAGCGCGAGGCGCGACAGGATGATGCCTAACGCACCGCCGGCCAGGGCGACCACCAGCGACTCGACCAGCAACTGCTGCATGAGCGCCCGACGCGTCGCACCGATGGCCAGTCGGACGGCGATCTCGCGGCGTCGGTCCCGTGCCTGCGCCAACAGGAAGCTCGCCAGATTCGCGCAGGCAATGATGAGCACGAGCCCGACGACCACCATCAGCGCAGCGGCCGCCGGGACCACGATGTTGTCGACCAACGGACTCACCGCGATCTTCGACAGCGGGATGACACGGACGGTCACGTTCGGCGGCCAGTGGTCCGGATGCAGCCGCTGCATGTCGCTCACGAAGCGCGAAACCACCGCCGATGCCGCCGCGAACGACTGCCCGTTCGCCAACCGCACCTTCGCGAACGCGGAATGGTTGCCGCGCGCCGTCAGCTGATCGTTAGTCCCCGGTTGGAGCTCGTTGATCATCTGAATCGGGACGTACACCTTGGGCAGGAGCCCGGGCAGGAGGCCCTCGATCGCTTTGGGCGCCACGCCGACGATCGTGTACGCGCGTCCGGCCAATCGCATCTCGCGCCCAACGACATCTCGATGGCCGCCGAACTCGCTCATCCAGTAGTTGTAGCCGAGTACCACCACCGGGTGCGCGCCGCGCGTGACGTCATCCTCGGCGCCGAGCAGCCGTCCGACGGTGGGCTCGAGGCCAATGAGCGGGAAATAGTCGCCATTGACGAGCTCGCCAGTGAGCGATTCGACGTGGTCGCCGACATCGCGAGGGAACATGCTGAACTGCTCGATCGACATCTGGCTGAACACGCCGGCGCCTTCGTCGCGGAGATCTTTCAGGTCGGCGTAGGAGAGAGGGCCGGAGAGCTGGCCATGATCGATCATGTCCAGCTCGGCCACTCGCTCCGAATGTGCGATGGGCGTCTTTCGGAGGATGATCGCGTCGATCAGGCTGAAGGCCGCGGTGTTGACGCCAATGCCTAAACCGAGCGAGATGACCGCGATGAGGGTGAACCCGATCCGCGTGCGCAGACGGCGGAAGGCGTACTGCAGGTCGCGAAGTAGTCCGCTCATCTCGGGTTCTCCGGCGCTGGGTGGGGGAGCGTGCGCGAATACGACCTCCCCTACGAAACGAGAGCCAGAGTGTTTCCGCTAGGGCCGCCGATCATGGCTTGACGCGCGTTCTCGGCAGCCGGTTGTTGGAGCGGCTGATCTGGGGCGTGCCGCGGCTCGATCGCTCACGTACGGCGTGGCGGCCGGCGTTCTGTTAGGCGCAACGATTCTGGCCGACGCGATGAACTCTGTGAGGCCGATGAAGGATGTCACCGTTCTGACGCCGGTTAGACGGTATCAGCTGGAAGGGGTATTCGTGCGTGATGGTCACCCTGGCGATAACGCCAGGCGAGGTGTGCGACTGCGCCGCCGAAGGCGCAGGCGGCGAGCGCCAGATCCAGGAGGAGATTGATCCTGAATGCGAAGCCGATCAGCCCGCCAATTCCTGCGCAGACTGCAGTTTCGGCGAACAACCGGCCAAGTGGAACGCGCCGAAGAAATCCGAATGCAGCGCCGGGACCGAGGATCAGTCCACATAGGCCCCCGATAATGGCGGCCACCATGTAGAACCCCGCGTCGAAAACTGCGCCGTTTAACAGGCCGCGGGGCCCGTCGATGATGACCGCAATGCCCACGGCGCAGAGAATGCCCGCGGCGGCGCCTGCCGCGACGCAGGCGGCCGTGACACCAAGAATGACGCGCGCGAGGCGGAAAGATCGGGACATGGCATCAACTCTTTTGCGTGAGAACAATTGTCAGGCGAAGGACAGATCTGTCGAACAACTCCGAAGGGAGGGGAACCGTCACATCGGGAGCAGCACTGGCTCGTTAGGCGCCGGTGGCGATGCAACGGACGCTCAAGGACCTTTGTTCTTCTCGTCCCATTTCATCGGCTCCCACAGCTCGACCTTGTTTCCATCCAAGTCGAGAATCCACGCGAACTTCCCATTCTCGGCTGACTCCGGGCCGCCGATGATTTCGACTCCGCCCGCGCGCAGGTCCGCGAGCAGCTGATCCAGATTGTCGACCCGGTAGTTGATCATGAACGCGGCGTCGCTCGGATGAAACCACTTGCTGGATGCATCCGCAACATGCCACACCGTTAGGCCGTTATCATCGGCTTTGTCGTCGGGCCACCGGAAGATGGCGCCGCCGAAACCCTCCAGTTGCACGCCGAGATGGGTGCGATACCACTCGGCCAGCGCCGCGCGGTTACCCTTGCTCTTGAAGAAGATACCGCCGATTCCTGTGACCTTCGCCATCGCTCCCTCACGGGCTGGAACGGTTTTCTACTAAATGACGTTCTCGCGCTCTGGAATCGTTTGACCAGCTGAACCGAATCCGT
>DATEKK010000220.1:0-11005 GCA_035277485.1 Gemmatimonadaceae bacterium | reverse complement strand
CGCCGATTGCATCGGCGGCTGCCGCGCCCGCGCCCACCTTCGAGCACGCCCACGGCCGCGTGCGCTGCTACCGCACCGCCCGCGGCACGCCCATCCTCGTTAGGCAAATCCCGGGCGCCCGACTCGTCCACCTCGCCGTTGCCCTGGTGGGCGGCGCCTCCGATGAACCCGCCCAGCACGCCGGACTCACATCGCTCCTCGTGCGCACCGCGGTCAAAGGCACCGCCCACCGCGACGCCAACCGCATCGCCGCCGACGCCGAATTGTTGGGCGGGAGCATCGCCCCGTCGGCGGCAGCCGAGAGCTTCGGCTGGTCGATATCCGTGCCCACGGCGCGCGCCGACGACGCACTCGCGCTCCTCGCCGACGTCGCCCAACGGCCGAGCCTCGCCGAGTCCGCGCTCGACACGGAGCGCGAGGTCGCGCTCGCCGCGCTCGCGCTCCTGCGCGACGACATGCAGCAGTGGCCGATGCGCCTCCTCATCCGCGCCGCATTTCGCGGACATCCCTACGGCGTGCCGGCATCCGGCGATGAACACAGCCTCGTCACCATACGTGCCGAGCAGCTCCGAGCGTGGCACGCCAGCCGCTGTCTCGCCGGACCCTCCGTGATCGCGATCGTCGGCGACGTCGATCCCGACGACGCGGCGTGCAGCGCGGCCCGTCACTTCCAGGAGCTGGGCGGCGCGGCGGCGCGCGCGCCCGAGGCGCCCGCGTGGACGCGCGACGCCGTGATCGTTCGCGAAACGCGCGACAAGGCGCAGACGGCGCTCGCGATGGCGTTCCCGTCTCCCGATCGCGGCGACGATGGGCGCTACGCGATGCACCTCCTGGCCGGTGTGGGCAGTGGGTTAGGCGGACGGTTTTTCGAGGAGCTGCGCGACAAGCGGTCGCTCGCCTACACGGTGAGCGCGGGCGTCGTCGAGCTGCGGCGTGCGGGGCTGTTTCGCACGTTCATGGCCGTGTCGCCGGCGCGCGAGGACGAAGCGCGCCGCGGGATGCTCGACGAACTGGCCAAGCTCCGCGACGCACCGGTCACGGAGGTCGAGCTCGCGCGCGCCAAGGCATACGCGATCGGGATGCACGCCATCCGCGAGCAGAGCGGGGCATCGGTGCTCGGCGATGTGCTCGACGCATGGATGTTCGGGCGCTCGCTGGCCGAGCTCGACGAATACGAGTCGCGCATCCGCGCGGTGACGGCCGCGGAGATGCAACGGCTCGCCCAACGCTGTCTCGATGAGAGCCGGCGCGTGGAAGCGGTGGTGGCCGGCGCGGCGGGCGCTGCCTAACTGCCGCCGTGCTGCAGCTCGCCCGCCGCGCGGCGCAGCACGGCGGCAGCCGGCCTGAGCCGGCCGGCGGCCGTGCGCAGGCCGATCGGCACGCGATAGTCGGACGCCTGGTACGCGATCAATCCCTTGATCGCCGCGCGGCTCGTGGCCCACGCCAACACGCCCCACAGCGCGCGCGCCTGACTCTCCTCGCCGTGCGCGAGCGGGAACGCGCCGGCCTCGAGTACCCACACCGGCTTCGATGATCGCGCGGCTCGCACCCAGGCGTCGGCGGTGCGCATGCGCGAATCGAGAGTCGAGGCGCCGCCTAACCACGGATAGAGCGACAGCGACACGCCATCTACCGGCGACGCATTCGACGCGCTCCACTCGAACAGCGCGCTGTCGGCCGCGGTGAACCCGCCGACGTGCGCCAGCACGCGCACCACCGCGCTGTCGGCCGTGCTGTCATCGTGCGCCGCTTCGGTTGCGGCGCGCAGGTAGGCTTCCCACGTCTCGACCGGCACGGGCCCGATCGCGCGCGCCGCGGCGCCCAAGGGATCGACCACCGGCACCACGAAATCGGGGTGCAGCCGGCGCGCGATGCGCTCCACGTCGGACACGCGGTCTTTGAGGTACGCGTGGCGAGCGGCCGCCGGCACGCGCCGCTCCGCCGACAAGTCGAGCGCCGCGATCACGCGCCGCGATCCGCGCACGTCGTCCATCACGTGCTCCACGCTGTCGAGCGTGGCCGCGCTCGCTCCGTTAGGCGTGAAGTAAATCGTGAGCGCGCCGGCGCCGATCGAATCGGCGAGGCCGAGATCGTTGGTCAACGACACCGGCGTCGGCGGATCCGAGAGCGTCGGAAACACTTTCAGGCCCACCACGAAGTCGCTGTCCGGATGCTCCTGCAGCCGCTCGCGCGCATACCGATCGTAGCTGCGCACGGCGCGCGCCCCCGACGGGACCTGCGACACGATCAGCAGCAGCCACGCGGCGGCCACGAGCGCCATGACGCCGCGCACCAACATGCGCGCGTTAGGCCGCCCGGGTGTGACCGGCGCGAAGATCGGTACGTACAGGAACCACGGCATCACGAGCGCCATCGATTGCGCCGAGAGCGCGATCGCGCTGCGGTCGGCCGCGAGCAGCGTGAGCAGCGGGATGCCCGGCGAGACGCCGACAAAATCCAACCAGTGCGCGAACGTGATCAGCACGAGCAGGAAGTCGAACGCGAGCACGGCCACGCCGATGGGCACGGACGTCCGCCGCTTGGCGAGCGAATACGCCGCCTGCGCCGTCGCGAGGGCGACCGTCGCGGGCCAGATCCAGGCGATGGAAATGAGTGCGGCGCCGGTGAGCAGCGAGGTCGAGAGCAGCGATACGACCAGCGCCGGCAGGAGCACGAGCCCGCCTAACGCACTGAGAAACGCGAGGGTTGGCGGCACGCCCTGGACGCGGGCCGCGCGTCCGGCGACCCACAAATCCCAGATCAACACCAACGCGCACAACACCAGGTGCGCCGTCGCCAGGTGGTGCCACGCGCTGAGCCGGCTCATCCCCTTCGGGACGCGGAACGACGCATGGCCGTCACGTCACACGCATTCGACGAGCCGCTCAGAACATCGACATGGCGAGCACCGAGCGCAGCGAGTCGTTGGTGGCGCGCAACCGGCCACTCAGCACACGCACCACCGCCCACAGCACCTTGTACGCGATGTCGCGATGAAAATCCAACAACATCTCGAATTCGGCTCGGCTAACCGTGATCACTTTGGTCCCGCCGTGCGAGATCGCATCGGTCGATCGTTCGCTGCGGTCGAACACCGCCATCTCGCCGAACATCGAGCCGGCCTTGAGCACGGCCAGAGCTTCCTCGCCGGCACCCGGAATCTGGCGGCTGATGCGGACCTCTCCCTCGATCACGATGAACAGCCGGTTCCCGGGCTCACCCTCGCTGAAGATCTGCTCGCCCGACGCGTACGTCTTTTCCTCGCACAACTCCGCCACGCGCTCCAACTCGTCGTCCGACAGCCCGCCGAAGATCTGCAGATTGCGCAGCACGTCGATTGTGGCCGGCATCGCCTCCCTCGCGCAGTGAGCCGCTCCAACCTACACGCGGGCTGGCGCGGCGAAACCCCCGGCTCGGACGTTTCGTCGTGAGACGCGTTCACGCTGGAAGCAGTCTCTCTCCGTCTCTATGTTGAATTCCCGTGAGCTCTTCGCGCATCCTGACCGTTCCCAATCTGCTTTCGCTGTCGCGATTGCCACTGGCCGCCGCGTTCCTCCTCGTCGAGGGCCGCGCCGCGCGCGTGGCACTCGTTGGGCTGGCATCGCTCACGGATTTTTTGGACGGTTGGCTCGCGCGTCGCGGTCAAACGTCGCAGCTCGGTGCGCTGCTCGACCCGATTGCCGACAAGACCTTTGTCCTCGTCGCGATTCTCGCGTTCCTGATCGAAGGGGCCGTGACCGCCGGCGAATTCATGATCGTGATCTCGCGCGATCTGGCGACGGCCGTCGGATTCATCGTCGCGTATCTGTTGCCTGGTCTCGATCCGCGCGCGTTCAAGGCCCGGTGGCCTGGCAAGGTGGTCACGGTGCTCCAGTTGGCTGCGCTGTTCGCGCTCTTGCTGCGACCCGCGGTATTCCCGGCGTTGGTCGTGCTCATTGCGCTCGCCTCCGCGTGGGCGATTGCGGACTACACGCTCGTGTTGCACCGCCAGCGCGTTCGGTCGTGAATGCGGGCACGCTCCGCCGCGATCGTCGCGTTTTTTTGTGCCGGACTGGCTTCGCCGGGTTGCGTGGCCGCACAACTCGAGTCTCGGGTGCAGGCTGGTGCGCGAATCGATGTACTGGCGTCGACGATTACCGCGGTGCAAGCGGGCGCCGAGCTGAGCGCAAAGGCCTCGACCAATATCCGGATCGGGCTCACGCTCGCCGGCGGCGAGTCATGGGCACATGGACAGGCGGGTCTGAGCGCGCGCGCAGACCTTGTCGGACGCTTTCTGCTCGATCCGGGTTTTCAGATGCGGTGGGCGCCATACGCGGGCGGAGGGCTGGGCCTCCGCTACGACAAAATCGGCAACTGGCGCGGAACCGTGATCGCGGTCCTCGGCGTGGAAGGACCGAATTGGAGCGGCATGGTGCCGTTCGCCGAGGGCGGTCTTGGTGGCGGCGTCCGACTCGGCGTTGGGTTCCGGGCGACGCGCAGAGCGGGCCGGTAACCGTCGCGCCGAGTCCAGATGTCAGGCAGCGGAGACTGCGTCGGCGGTCTCTGTTGCTTCGGCTTCTGTTTTTGCTTTTGGAGGCCGGCAGAACCGCGTCCCGAGAGTCCGCAGGTCAGTCAATTCGGCGTCCGATAATTCTGGATAGCGGTCTTGCAGGTACGGCATCGTATCGTTGAACCACTCTTCCTGGTGCTCCGCCACCGCCTGTATCACGCCACACCGCATGATGTGCTGGAATAATTCGTCGCGTGCCTGCTCGAACGGCGTCGGTGCAGGGGTCTCACGGCGACGATTGCGCTGTTTGCCCATTCAATCCTGTTGGCTGAAGTGATGGAAATATATCGCGATGCACGCGCGGATTGAAGCGCTCGCGCGATGGATGCCAATTCATTGGGGTCCCCATACGTTACGTCAGGACGCCGGTGACCGTTGGCGATCGAGCAGCTCGAGGACGACGTGCGCGAGCGCGTCCGGATTCTCTTCCGGCACGAGCGCTCCGACACCATGAAAGCGCACTAAACTGCTGCCCGAGATCGCACTCTGCAATCGTTCCGGCAGTCCGCTGTCGAGCCACGGTTGGTCCTCTCCCCACACGATTGCCGCGGGCGCGCGGATGAGCGAGAGATCGAGCTCCTCGACGTCGTCGGCGTTGAGTGCGCGCGCAATCGTGAGCAGGTGCGTCACGCCGTCCGGTCCGACGTACGGCGCCAGATAGCGCGCCACGAGGCGCGCCGGCATGGTTTCCTTGCGTGCCACGCTGTCCTCCAGAACTCGACGCAGCAACGGTGCCGCGCCGAGCACTCCGTGCGCGACACGCAGCGCAAATCTCGCGGTGCCAAGCTGCACCGTGCGCACGTCGCGGCCCGGGCATTCGCCGAATGCGACGCTGTTGACGAGCACGAGAGCGTCCACGCGCGCCGGGTGACGCAGCGTGAGGCGTTGCACGATGCCTCCGCCCACACCGAGTCCGACGACCGCTGCGCGAGGCACGCGAAGCGCCGCGAGCGCGCGGTCGAGGTACTCCGCTTGCGCCGCGATCGAGTAATTCGCCTCGAGCGGACGATCGGATTCGCCGTAACCCAACAAGTCGACGGCATACGCCGTGTGTCCCGCGGCCGCGAGCAACGGGCCCACGACGCGCCACACGAAACTCGACGTCGCGAAGCCGTGCACCAGCATCACGGCGCGTCCGCCATGACCATATCGTTCCACGTGCAGTGCGCCCGGGCCGGCCGGCACGCGTATTACGTCTGGATCGATGGGAACTCTCTCGGGTTGGTCGGTGAAGACAAACGCGCCGGACAAGATATCAGGACCTAACGGCTGGCTGCTACGCCGCGCGAAGTCGCGCCAGTTCCTGCGATCCGGACCCGGCGCTACCTTTCACCCCAATCCCCAACGAGTTAACGGTCCATGTCACAGAAGAGCGCCCGCGCCCAGCGGTCGAACGTCGTGCGTACACAGCGGGCGGCGAACCTGAAACCGTTCTACATCGGCCTGGTCGTGGTCGCGATCATCGGCATCGCGCTCATTGCACGGACGGCGCAGCATAGAGACGCGTCGCGGCCGTCGATCGCAAACGTCGCCGCCACGCCGCTCAAAGCCGAAGGACATCTCCTGGGTAATCCGAACGCGCCGGTGCAGATCCTGGAGTTTGCCGACTTCGGGTGCCCGCACTGCGCGGAGTTCTCGACCATCACCGAGCCGGATGTTCGGAAGCGCATCGTCGACGCAGGGCTGGCGAGTTATCGGTTCTTCGATTTTCCGCTCGGAAATTTCCCGAATTCCGTTGCGGCCAGCAACGCGGCGGCATGCGCGGGTGATCAGAACAAGTTCTGGGAGATGCACGACAAGTTGTTCGAGGGCCAACCAGATTGGGACAACGAGAGCAATCCGAACGGGATCTTCGAGGCGTACGCCAAGTCGCTTGGCCTCGATATGAAAACCTGGGACGCGTGCTACGATTCGCAAAAGCACATGCCCGAGATCAACGCCAATCATGAAGAGGGCGTGAGGCGCCACGTCGAGTCCACGCCGACGTTCGTGATCGGCACCAAGCAGATCCCCGGCGCGATTCCGTACGACATGCTCAAGGCTTATGTCGACACGGCCGCGATGGACGCCGCGTCGAAGCCCGTCGCGCGGAACGACAGCGCACCAGCGAAGGCAGCGGGCACCAAGCCGTGACGCGCGCGGCGCGCATGACCATCGCGCTGCTGGCGCTCGTGGGCGGGCTCGTAGCGCTCTATCTGACGCTGTTCAAGGTGGGCGTCATCTCCGAGCTCGTGTGCAACATCGGCTCGTGCGAGCGCGTGAACACGTCGCGTTGGGCAATGTTCCTTGGTCTGCCGGTTGCCGCGTGGGGATTGGCGACGTACGTCGTGCTGCTCGTGCTTGCGTTAGTCTCGGTGCAGCGCGATGCGCTGGAGCGGCCGATCGCGTGGGCGCTCGTGGCGCTGTCGGGATGGAGCGTGCTCTTCTCGGCGTGGCTCACGTCGAAAGAATTGTTCGTGATACATGCCATCTGCATCTGGTGTGTCACGTCCGCCACGATCATGACGCTGATCTTTCTCGCCAGCCTGCTCGAATTGGGGCGTGCGCGGCGCGCGGATCGCGCGGAACGTTTCGATGCGCGGGGTGCGGCGTCACCTGAGGCCTCCGCGGGCGGCCCAATGCGCGGCGAGTCCCACGGATGAATCCACGGGGACCCTCCGTACGTCATATTTTGACAGGGGGCCCTTTGGTACGATCTCTGCTTGAACGAGGGATCGAGGTTTCCCGGGTCGCCGCGGATGGCGGCCTCTCAACTCCACCGTTGGAGCATTCCATGTTGGGCAAGCTGTTCCCTGAACGCATATTCGCGCGCAAGCTGAATGCAGCAGCGGAGAAGCGGTTGCGGCTGGCGCAGGCGCGCGCCGAGGAGTCGGTGATTCGGGCGCACGTAGACAACGCGATGATGTTCGTCGACACGTTAGCCGAGGATTTGCCGTTTGACCGCGCGATCGAGAGCTATGTGCGCGTGATGGGTATTCCGGAGCCGTTGGCGAGCACGGTGGTGACCCGTGCGCTCGTCACCTTGGGGGAGGACCTGGTGCAGTATCGTCGGCGTCCCGCGGAAGCGGTGCGCGACGAGGAGCCGGCGCGTCCGGCGCTGCGTCTGGACGAAGCTTCGGATGGACGGCTGCGTGCGATGCGGCGTGCATGAGCGCCGCTCGTTAGGCAGCAACGGAACGACCGATGGCCCGCCCTCCGGCGGGCCGTCGTGCATCAGGGACCGCGCGACGCTTCGGCGTCGGGCGGCAACACCTCGCGCAGCATGCGCTGCAGGACCGGATCGGAGAGGGACACGTCCTCGAGCCGCGGCACGACGTGCATCTGCAAGCGCGGGTTCCGGTAGTGGTCCGCGCGGGTGTCGATGCCGCGTTCCTCTGCGCGCAGCGCCGGCGCGGCTTCCCAGATGGCGAGCAGGTCCGGCTGCCGGGCGGCCAGGCGGAGCAGGAGTTGACGCGCTTGCTCGGGCAGAACGGTGAGCAGGCGCTCGAAGGCCTCGAAATCGATATCCTGACGCAGGCGTTCGCGGTGGTCGGGCGACAGGACGAACGGCGGCGTCGGTCGGCGCGGGTCAGGCATCGTGCAGGTCTCCTGGCGCAGGTACGCGGGCGACGACTATGTGAAGCCTGCGCGGCGATTGGGCCGAGCACAATGGCCGAGATGGATTCTTCGAGAAATCTCAGGAAGATGGGAAGGGGGAAGCGCTCGCTGGCGCTTCCCCCAGCGAGCGCCAGCGAGCGCTTCCCCCTTCCCTCGTTAGCTCGCCGGCGCCACCTGGTACTGCTCGAGCTGTCCGTTGGGCAGCTCGTACGTCCACACGCGGAGGACGCGACCGGCGAACGTGACGCGGTAGACCCGCTCGATCATCCCGCCGCGACTCTCCTGGCGAATCTGCGCGAAGCCGGTCGGCGCGCCTAACGGGCCGAGGCCCGACTTGAAGTCGGCCAGCGCGGTGTCGCTGAAGTACGCGTTCGCGTCCGCGGTGAAGAGCGACCGGTCGACCGTACCCTGCTCGAGGCCCTCGAAAATCTGACGCGCTCGCGCCGTTCGCTCGGTCGTCATCGCGTCTTCGGTGCTGAAGAGCACGCGCGCGATCTGCTGCGCGATCGCACCCGACGCGGGCGCGGCATCCTGGTTCGTCAGCACCACGATCGCCGCGCTGTCGTCGGGGAACACCATGTTCTCGGCCGTGAAGCCGGACACTTCGCCGCTGTGCGAAATCATCCGATGGCCGCCCAACTCGCCGACTTCGACACCGAGTCCGTAGCCGGTGCTCACGCCGTTCTTGAGCAGCACCGTGGTTTCCATTGCCTTGTACGACGCCGGCGCGAGCAGCGACTGCTTGATCATCGAGATGTCCCATTTCGCGAGATCGCTGGGCGTCATGGCCAACTCGCCCGCGCCGAACATCCAGCCCGGCCCCGTGGGTGTGGCGGGACGCAGCGGGCCGAGCCCGTACCGCATGTACCCGATCGGTTGGGCGGCCGACGGGCCGAGCGCGTCGAAGTCCACCGCGCTCGTTAGGCCGAGGCGGTCGAGGATCTGGCTGTGCACGAATTTCGTGAACGGCGTGCCGCTCGCTTTCTCGACGATGAGCCCCGCGATGATGAAGTTCGTGTTGCTGTACTGCCACTTGGTGCCCGGCTCGAAGTCGAGCGGCTGCTTGGCCCACCGGTCGATGATGTGCTGCGGCGTCGTGGACTGTTCCATGTCCGGCGGCACGTAGTCCTGGGGCCAGAAATCCTGGTAGCCGCTCGTGTGCGACAACAGCTCGCGCACCGTCACCTCGTTGCCGCGCGACAAACCCGGCACGTATCGCGATACCGGGTCGTCGAGCGACACCTTGTGCTGTTGGACGAGCAGAAGAATCGCGGCCGCCGTGAACTGCTTGCTGATCGACCCGATCGCGTACCGCATCGTGCTGTCGGACGGCGTGCGCGGATCGAGCTTGGCCATGCCGTAGGCGTGCGTGTACGCGACGGCTCCGTGCCTAACGATGGCCACCGACGCGCTCGGCACGCCGGTCGCCGTGAGGACAGCGTTCGCGATCGAGTCGACCTGGGCCGGCAGGCGATCCGCGCTCTGCGCGCGAACACCCGGCGCCGCGATCGCACCGGCGAGGAACAGCGCCACAACAGCGTGAAGACGAATTCGCATGAGCGTGTGCGCAGGGATCGGGGGAAGGGAACGAGGGGCCGGCACTCAGCGCGACCCGGTGAGCGCTTTGACCGCTGGCGCCGCCGACGCCGGAGGCGCGTTCTTGACGTACGTGTCGAGCCACGCGACCCAGCGCGCCCATTGATCGAGCACTGTCTCGCGCGTGAGCGGACCGTGATCCTCGTACGGATACATGTAGAGCGCGGCCGTCTTGCCCAGTCCTTGCAGCGCGTGGAGCATGCGCACGGAGCTCTCGAGCGCCGTGCCCACGTTCTGGTCCTCGAGCGAGTGATACATGAGCAGCGCGCCGCTCAACTTGTCGGCGGACATGAAGGGAGACATGTCCAGGTACGTTTTCTGGCCATCCCAGAAATCGCGGCGCTCGTTCTGGAATCCGTTAGGCGTGAGCGACCGGTTGTACATGCCATCGCCGGCGATGCCCGCCTTGAAGAACGGCGTGTGCACCATCGCGTTCACGGTGCTGAACGCGCCGTAGCTGTGGCCGCCGATGCCTAACCGCGACCGGTCGATGTAGCCGAGCTTGTCCAGCTCGTCGATCACCGCCGAGAGATTGTTGCGGAGGTCGTTCACGTAGTTGTCGTTCATCCGGCCCGGCTCGCCGACGATCGGCGCGTCCGGCTGCACGACGGCGTAACCCTGCGTGATGAGCAGTTCCTTATTGTTCGCCGTCGACGTGTGGAACTGGTTCCGATTCTCCGTCCGCTTCGTGCGGTCGTAGCCCGCCTGGTCGGTGTACTCGTACGGGTAGAACCAGAAAAAGGCCGGCAGCCGCGTTCCTTGCTTGTAGTCCCGCGGCAGCGTCACGTCGACGAAGAAGCGATAGCCGTCGGCGCGCGTCACCGGGATGCGCTTGCGCATCGCCTGGCTGATCTCCGGCGCGTAGTCCTTGTTGTGGGTGAGCTGCGTAACCTGACCCGACTTCATGTCACGGAGGTAGGAATCCGGCACCATCGTCGGCGACTCGCGGACGACGATCGCGCGCGCGAAGTCGTCGTCGAGCGGCGCCGCGACGCGCTCGTAGACGTCCGCCGCGCTCTGGAAGAGACGAGTCTTGGTTCCCGTCCTGATTTCCACCCTGTCGATGAACGGACGCGGCGCGCTGTCCGACCACGTGTGGAAGTACTGCGTGCCGCTGAGATAGGCATACTTGCCGTCGGTCGACAGCAGCGCGACCTCATCTACCGTGCGACCCGGCCGCGACATCAGCGTGCCCGGATTCTGATAGAACGTCACCGAGTCCGCGCCGTTGCCGCCGCGTCCGCCGCCGCCGAACCGGCCGTT
>DATEKK010000219.1:0-9641 GCA_035277485.1 Gemmatimonadaceae bacterium | reverse complement strand
CCAGCGCCGGCGTGCCGGCCGCGCTCACGAGCCGGCCGCCCTCCGCGTCGGCGATGATCGTCGGCACGCCCTTGAGCAGCACCGCCGCGTGCGCCACGCGCGCCAGCTCGCCCGCGATGTCGAACCGGCGCACGAGCACCTCCTGCGGGTTGGCACCGTAGAGCCGCGCGAGCTCCATGGCATGCGGCGTGAGCAGCGCCGGCCGGCCCGCGAGCAGCGCGCCTAACTTTGCCGCTTCGCCCTTGAACACGTTGAGGCCGTCGGCATCCACCACCACCGGCCCGCGCCACGCGCGCAGCACGCGCTCCACCAGCGCGCGGCTGTGCGGCGAGTCGCCTAACCCCGGCCCGATGAGCACGCCGTCCGCCCACCGGATGATCGCGTCATCCAGATCCTCGGGACGCTCGCTCGGCCACGCGCGCGCGATCGCGTGCGGCGCCGCCGCCTGCACGATCGGCACGCACTCGCGCGCCACCACCGCGCGCACCATGCCGATGCCGGCACGCATCGCCGCGCGCGCCGCGAAGATGGCCGCGCCCGCCATGCCTAACTGGCCGCCCACGATGACGAGTTTGCGCCGCACGCCCTTGTGCGCGTCCGCCGCGATCGGCGGGATCGCGCGCCGCACCCAGTGCGGCGTGACGAGCGACGGCGTGCCCGCGTCGCCCGGCGGCAACCCGATGTCGAGCAGCAGGATGTGTCCCGCGTTTCCCCGCGCGATGAGCAGGCCGCGCTTCATCGTGCCGAACGTCAGCGTGACGTCGGCGCGCACGGCACCGTCGGCATGGCCGCTGTCGGCATCCACGCCGGTGGGCAGGTCGAGCGCGACCACCGACGCGCCCGCGGCGCGTGCACGCGCGATGTCGCGAATGGCCTCCGCGATCGCGCCGCGCGGTGCGCCGCCCACACCCGTACCGAGCAGCGCATCGACGATCACGCGCGCATTCGAGGGACGCGCCGCGTCGAGCGACGGTTGCGCGAGTGCGCGCTCGGCGCGCGCATCTTCGGTGGTGGGTTCGACGACGGGGATCACGTGCACGCGCACGCCGCACGCGGCGAGACAGCGCGCCACGACCCAACCATCGCCGCCGTTGTTGCCTGGACCAGCGAACACCACTACGCCGTGCGCGAGATCGTCGCCGAAGAGCCGCGTGATCTCACCAGCTGCCGCGGCACCCGCGCGTTGCATGAGCGCGCGCGAGGGCACACCGAGCGCGATCGCGGCAGAGTCGCGCGCCGCCGATTCGCGCGCGTTGGTGACGGATACGTGGAGGGACAGAAGTGAATGAGCGACGAGCGGCAGAGCACGCGACGACAGGCATCGCGACCGCGCTGCCTACCGCGCGTGCGATCTCCCTCTCACTTGTGCGATTGTCCGATGGTGCGCCCGAAACTGATTTCCCCGTTGTCGATGCGAATGTTGAATCCGCATTCGGGGTTGTTGCACACCCACGCCTTGAACGTGATGGGCGCTCCGTCGCGGCCGTAGTCGCTCAGCGGGAGCATCGTGCCCTTGCCGCATTTGCGACACGCAGGAAGCTCGTTGACATCCATGTGGCCTCACCTCCTCCCGCTCAACGCCTTCCGACATCTCGCCGCGCTCTCGAGCGCGACGTGCTACTCGTTCAACCGGTTTGCAGAACGCTCCACGGATATTCGCGTTCGAACGCCTGGTCGAAATCGAACACGCCGGCGAACTCGTCGCGCGTGTCGGTCGGTTGGCTGATGAGCAATCCTTCGTCGACGAGATTGAACACAACCTCACCGATGTCGGCGGACGAGCGAACACCCCAGTGTTCGAGCACGAGGCGGGCCATCACGCCGAAATGCTCGAGGGCGAGATCACGGCACGCCATTGCGAGCTCGCGGCCCGTGATGTGGCGCCGCTCATCGAGCCGCGTCTGGCAATACTCCAACGCAGCGAGCACGAACAGGTACGCATCCTCCTGATAGCGCGCATCGCGCGCCCGGAGGCGGTCCATGATGCCGTCCTGAAAGCAAAGCGGCAAAGTGAGCGACCCTTCGCAGAGAGAGCGCCCGGGCGCGGCGGTAGCCGCCGGCGGGCTCAGGGCCAAAGATGCGACGCCGCCTCCGGAATTACAACCGGGCGGCAGACTCTTCGGCCGGCGTGTACAACGGGAAGCCGGATGTCAGATCGTGGACATCGCGACGGACGTCGCGAATGACGGCGTCGTCCGTCGCATTCGTCAACACGCGATCAATGAGCTCCGCAATGCGGCGCATTTCCGTTTCCTTCATGCCGCGCGTCGTGACGGCCGGCGTTCCGATTCGAATGCCGCTCGTCACAAACGGCGACTGGGTCTCACCGGGCACGGTATTCTTGTTCACCGTGATGTCCGCGGCCCCAAGCGCGGCTTCGGCGGCTTTGCCGGTGAGTCCGCGCGCGCGCAGATCGACCAGCATGAGGTGGTTGTCGGTCCCGCCCGACACGATCGCGTAGCCGCGATGCATGAGCGCGCCGGCCAGCTCGCGCGCGTTCGCGACGACCTGCCGTGCATAGGTCACGAACGATGGCTGCAGCGCCTCGAGCAGCGACACAGCCTTCGCGGCGATCACGTGCATGAGCGGACCGCCCTGCATACCGGGGAAGACTTGCTTGTTGATGGTGGCCGCGTACTCCTGCTTGCAGAGAATCAATCCGCCGCGCGGGCCGCGCAGCGTCTTGTGCGTGGTCGTGGTGACGGCGTCGGCGTGCGGCACGGGCGACGGAGAAATGCCCGCTGCGACGAGACCGGCGACGTGCGCCATGTCGACCATCAGCTTGGCATCGACCTCGCGCGCGATGTCGGCGAACGCCGCGAAGTCGAGCGTGCGCGAATACGCGCTGAAGCCGGCGATGAGCATCTTCGGATTGTGCTGCTTCGCGAGGTCGCGCACCTGGTCCATGTCGATGCGACCGGTGTCCTCGCGCACGCCGTACGCGACGGCGTGATACAGGAACCCCGAGAAGTTGACCGGCGACCCGTGCGTGAGATGGCCTCCGTTAGACAGGCCCATGCCGAGCACGGTGTCGCCGGGTTTCACGAAGGCGAAGAAGACCGCCATGTTCGCTTGCGCGCCAGAATGCGGCTGCACGTTGGCGTGTTCGGCGTGGAACAACATCTTCGCGCGATCGATGGCTAACTGTTCGGCCACGTCGACGAACTCGCAGCCACCGTAGTACCGCTTGCCGGGATAGCCTTCGGCGTACTTGTTGGTGAGGGGCGATCCCATCGCTTCCATCACGGCCGGCGAGACGAAGTTCTCGCTGGCAATGAGTTCCAATCCCTCGCCCTGGCGCCGCGTCTCATCCTCGATCGCGCGCGCGATGTCGGGATCCGTGCGCCGTAAGGCGGACATGGCCCTGGTCATTGTCCAATCAGACCAATCTGGCATGAAGAACGGACTCGAAGATTTGAGAACGGACAAAAACTAAGAACGGACAAGGCCGGACAAGGCCGGACAATAAGAACGGACAAGGCCGGACAAAGCCGGACGAGGCCGGACACGAAGAACGGACAAGGCCTGACAAAGCCGGACGAGGCCGGACAAGAAGAACGGACAAAGCCTGACAAAGCCGGACGAGAAGAACCGACAGGGCCAGACACAGCGCCGCCAGGCCGGACACAAAAAAACTCCGGCCGTGTCCGGCCGTGTCCGGCCTTGTCCGCCCTTATCTGTTTGGCCACTGTGGCCAAGTTTTCACCAGTGAGCCAACGGCCTTCAACCGCCGTTCGGCCAGGCGGTCGGCTGCCTCATAGGTGGGGATGCCTTCGGCGCGTGCGATGTCGAATACGCCGAGGGTGGTGGCGTAGATTTCGTCCGCCTTGCGGAGCGCACGCGCCGGATCCCAGTTCGCGAGCTCGCTGTAGACGTTGATCACACCGCCGGCATTGGCGACGTAGTCGGGCGCGTACAGAATGCCGCGCTCCTCGAGCGCGTCGCCGTGGCGCGCCTCGAGCAGCACGTTGTTGGCCGCGCCCGCGACGACCTCCACCTTGAGCTGCGGGATGGTCTTGTCGTTGATCACCGCGCCTAACGCACAGGGCGCGTAGATGTCGGCCTTGACCCCGTAGATCTCGCCCGGTTCCACCGCGCGCGCGCCCAGGTCCGTCACCACGCGCTTGACGCGCTCGGCGTCGATGTCGGTGACAATGAGGTTCGCGCCGGCATCGTGCAGCTCTTTGGCGAGATAGGCGCCGACGTGTCCGCAGCCTTGGATCGCGACGGTTTTGCCGGAGAGCGAGTCGCTGCCCCAGCGATGTCGGGCCGCCGCCTGGATCGCGCGGAACACGCCGTGTGCGGTGACGGGAGATGGATCACCCGAGCGTCCGGCGAGACCGGTGACGTACTCGGTCTCCATGTGCACGAAATCCATGTCGCTCGTGCTCGTGCCGACGTCTTCGGCGGTCACGTAGCGCCCGCCCAGGCCCTCGACGAAGCGGCCGTGCGCGCGGAACAACATCTCGCGGTTGGTGGTGCGGTTGTCGCCGATGATGACGGACTTGCCGCCGCCCAAATTCAAGCCGGCCACGGCGTTCTTATAGGTCATGCCGCGGGCCAGGCGGAGCGCGTCGATGATGGCTTCTTCGTCGGTCGCATAATTCCAGAACCGCGTTCCGCCTAACGCAGGGCCCAACGTGGTGCTGTGGACCGCGATGATGCCGCGGTAGCCGGCAGACGGATCGCTGCACAGGACGAGCTGCTCGTGTCCCATGTCGGCGAGGCGCTCGAACAGGCTCTGCGTGCCGGACGGGGGGGCGATTTCGGTGATTGTCATGAGTGGGATAGCTGGTGAAAAGGCACTGGGCAGGAGACCCACGCCATCAGTTCGCGTACAACTCTCGTGCGATCACAATACGCTGTATCTCGGACGTCCCTTCGTAGATCTCAGTCACCTTCGCATCGCGGAACAGCCGCTCGACGGGATAGTCGCGCACGTAGCCGTACCCGCCGAGGATTTGAATGGCCTGGGTGGTGACCCACATGGCCGTCTCGCTCGCCATGAGCTTGCTCATGCTGCTGAACTGGGTAATGGGCTCGCCCCGATCTTTGGCCGACGCAGCAGCATACAGCAGCGCGCGTGCCGCCGTAATGCGCGTCGCCATGTCGGCGAGCTTGAATTGAATGGCCTGGAACTCCTTGATCGGCTTGCCAAATTGACGCCGCTCCGCGGCATACGCGGTTGCGACCTCGAGCGCGGCCCGCGCGATGCCGATTGCCTGCGCCGAAATGCCGAGTCGTCCGTTGTCGAGCGACTGCATGGCGTAGATGAAGCCCGAGCCCTCGTCGCCTAACAGATTGGCCGCGGGGACGCGCAGGTTCTCGAAGACGAGCTGCACGGTGGGCGACGCGCGGAGCCCCATCTTGTCTTCTTTCTTGCCAATCTTGAAGCCCGGCATGTTGGGCGTGACAATGAACGCGCTGATGCCCCGCGCGCCGCGCCGATCGCCCGGTTTGTCGGTTCGCGCCATGGCGAGGATGACCTCGGCGTGGCTGCCGCTCGAGACCCACGCCTTCGTGCCGTTGAGCACCCAGCAGTCGCCGTCGCGGACGGCCTGCGTGTGCATGGCCGCGGCGTCCGATCCGGCGTCAGGTTCGGAGAGCGCGAACGCGCCTAACCACTCGCCCCGCGCCATCGGCTTGAGGTAGCGATCCTGCTGGTCGGCCGAGCCCCAGCGCAGCAGCATCTGCGTGGGGAGCGAGTTGTGCACGCTCATCGCCACGGCGACCGACGCATCGACCGCCGCGATTTCCTCGAGCGCGACGAGATACGTGCACGTGTCGAGGCCGAGTCCGCCCAACTCCTCGGGGATGAGCATCCCCAGAAATCCGAGCTCGCCTAACCGGGTGATGATGCCGCGGTCGAACACGGCGTCGCGATCCCAGGCATCGGTGTGCGGGGCGATCTCCTCGCGCGCGAAGTCGCGCGCGAGCTGCTGAATGCCGCGCTGTTCTTCGGTGAGTGGGATGAGAGCCCAGGACATAAATCCGTCTCAGTAGGAGAAGAAGCCGCGACCCGTCTTTCGGCCTAACCATCCAGCCGCGACGTACTTGCGGAGCAACGGGCACGGGCGGTACTTGGGGTCGCCAAGACCACGGTGCAGCACCTCGAGGATCGACACGCAGGTGTCGAGCCCGATCAAGTCCGCGAGCGCGAGCGGTCCCATGGGGTGGTTCATGCCGAGCTTCATGACCGTATCGATCGCCTCGGCGCTCCCCACGCCTTCCATCAAGCAGTACACGGCCTCGTTGATCATCGGCATGAGCACGCGGTTGCTCACGAACCCTGGATAATCGTTCACTTCGACGGGCGTTTTGCCCAGGCGCTTGGAGAGGCCGAGCACGCGCGTGGTGGTGTCATCGGACGTCGCGAGACCGCGGATGACTTCGACCAGCTGCATCACCGGCACGGGGTTCATGAAGTGCATGCCGATCACCTGCGCCGGCCGTCCCGTGCGGGCCGCGATCTCGGTGATGGAGATGGAGCTCGTGTTGGAGGCGAGGATCGCTCCGTTAGGCGCCGCGGCGTCGAGGTCACCGAAGATGCGGAACTTGAGCTCCGCGTTCTCGGTGGCCGCTTCGACGACGATGTCCGCCTCGCGCACCGGCTCCAGCGTTTCCGAGAGCGCGATGCGGCCGAGTGCGGCGTCGCGCGCGCTCGCGTCCAGGGTGCCCTTCTGCACCTGGCGCGCCATGTTCTTCTCGATCGTCGCGCGTCCGCGGGCCAGTGCGTCGCGCGATACGTCGATCATCGTCACGGGATGTCCCGCCGCCGCGAACACGTGCGTGATCCCGTTGCCCATCTGTCCGGCGCCTACCACGACAATCCGTTCGCTCATGTCTCGATGCGTTCAAAGGGTGCAGCGCGCGGCGACCGATGCTGCCACGCGACGAGTGCGGCGATACAGAGGGCCATGCCTAACGCCGCGGCGAGACCGCCTTCCGGTCCCCAGCCGCCGCCGGTGATCCACGCGGGACCACTGCTCACCACGCGATAATCGGGCGGCCGCGACGGCAGCCCGCTGACCGTCGCATGGAGCAGCGCGGCCATGGACCAGTTCCACGCGAAGTGCGCCATCCACGCCGCGTACAGGCTGCGCGTGATGAGCAAAATGCCGCCCAGAAAAAATCCCGCGATGATCACGATGCCGATGGCGCGCGGCGTCGCGCCGGGATTGGCGAAGTGGAGCAGCCCGAAGCCCACGCTCGTGATCGCGAGCGCGGCCGGCCAGCCAATGGCCTCGCGCGTGCGCGCAAACAGATAGCCGCGCGACAAGAGCTCTTCGGCCAGCGACTGTGGCAGGAACAACGCCGCCAACGACGCCGCGTAGTGCAGCCACGAATACACGGCCGTGGCCGGCTCGTTTCGCAACGCGTGCACGGCGAGCAACACCCCGGACGGCGCCAGGATGCCTAACGATCCGGCCACGAGGCCCACCGCGAGGCGCGCCGGTGTGGCAGACCGCCGGGAAAGTCCGATCGATGTCCACGTTCCGTGATCGATCCAGCGCACCATCACGACGTGCGCGACCACCAGTCCGAGCAGCAGCGCCCAGAAGCTGAGCGCCGTTTCCGAGAGCACGCGCAACGCGTACGGCGCGGTCAGCGCGGCCGTCAGCAACGCGACCGACAGCGTAATGAGAAGAAAGCCGATCCACTGCCACGGTGCGCGGAGCGATCCGGAGGGTCGGTAAACGAAATCGCGCGCCGTCAAGCGGGCGCGCGATCGGAAAAGCGAGGCGAGTACAGCGCGGCGAGCAACGCCTTCGCCGCATCCATGCCGAGGAATGGCAACGAACCGAGCACGAAGGCTCGCCTCACGCTCCCTGTGAGGACGGCAAGCTGCGCGACGCCGCCCAGGTGAATGAGTGCGATGCCGCAGGCGGCGGCGAGGACGCGCCATGCAAACCGGCGCGGGCGATGCCGAACGATCCAGCCCGCGGCGCACGCGCCTAACGGATAGGCCAGGAGATAGCCGCCGGTCGGCCCCAGGAGACGCGCCAGGCCGGGTAGTCCCTCGGGCGCGAACACGGGAAGTCCGGCTGCGCCGGCCATCAGATAGAGCACCATGCTCGCCGCGCCGGCCAGCGGGCCGAGCCAGATACCGGCCAGCACGACCGCGAGCGGCTGCAGCGTCATCGGGACGCTGGTCCCCGGCACCGGGATCGCGACCTGCGACGCCGCGGCGAGCGCCGCCGCAAAGCCGATGATCCCGGCGACCGTGATGCGGCGATCGCGCGACGCGAGAACCGCGGTCTGGCCCATCAGTTCACGCGCTCCACGCTCAGCGCGACGGCGTTGCCGCCGCCGAGGCACAGGGTGGCCATGCCGGTATGGGCATCGCGGTCGCGCATGGCGTACAAGAGCGTGGTGAGGATTCGCGCGCCCGAGGCGCCGATCGGATGGCCTAACGCAATCGCGCCGCCGTTCACGTTCACGCGGCTCCAGTCCCACTTGAGAGCCTGTCCATCGGCGAGCGCCTGCGCGGCGAAGGCTTCATTGGCCTCGATGAGGTCGTAGTCGCCGATCGCGGCGCCCGTCCGCTGCATGAGGTTGTTCACGGCCACGATGGGCGCGAAGAAGAGATCGCGCGGCTCGCCGCCGCCGGTGGCATAGCCGGTGATGCGGGCCATGATCGGGAGTCCGTGCGCCATGGCGTACGCCTCGGACGTCACGACTAACGCGGAGGCGCCGTCGTTGAGGCCGGGCGCGTTGCCGGCCGTGACCGTGAGCTCGTTAGGCGACATGTCCTTGGGCGCGTCATTCGGGAACGCGGGACGCAGCTTGGCCAGCTGCTCGATCGACGTGTCGCGCCGCGGCCCCTCGTCCACGCACACGCTCGTCGGCCCCTTTTTGCCGGCGATCTCCACCGGTACGATCTCGGCGTCGAATTTGCTGGCGTCGATCGCCGCCACGGCCTTTTGGTGCGACGCGAGCGCGAACTCGTCCTGCATCTTCCTCGTGATGCCCGCCTTCTTGGCCGTGTATTCGGCGTGGCCGCCCATGTGGACGTCACAGAACGAGCACCAAAGGCCGTCCTTGATCAACCCGTCGACCAGCTGCTGGTCCCCGAACTTGATGCCGCCGCGCATGCCATACACGTAGAAGGGCGCGTTGGACATCGACTCCTGTCCGCCCGCGACCACCACCTGCTGGTCGCCGGCCTTGATCGACTGGGCGGCGAGCATCACGGCTTTGAGTCCCGAGCCGCACACCTTGTTGATCGTGAGCGCGGGGACCAAGCCAGGGATGCCGGCGTGGATGGCCGCCTGACGCGCGGGGGCCTGCCCTTCACCGCCCTGGATCACGTTGCCCATGATGACTTCGTCGATGTCATCGAGCGGGACCTGCGACCGGGCGACAGCGGCCTTGATCGCTGTGGCGCCGAGTGACGGGGCGGTAACCGGCGTGAGGGCGCCGAGGAATTTGCCGATCGGAGTGCGAACGGCGCTGATGATGACGGGTGTACGAGTTGGGTCAGCCATGAGTCGCGTGTCGACGGGTCAGCGGGCGTATTACGTCCTATGAAAATTACGCGCGAGACGGATTGTGTACAACGAGGCATTATCGCAAAGTCCTGGAAAAACAAAGGGCCGCTCCCTCATTGAGAGAACGGCCCTGGGCGCCTAGGATCCACC
>DATEKK010000218.1:0-5994 GCA_035277485.1 Gemmatimonadaceae bacterium | reverse complement strand
CCAAGGCGGCGCAGGCCGCCGCTTCCCCATTTCCCCAAGCGCAGCGGTTCCCCAAGCGAGCGCCAGCGAGCGCTTCCCCAGTACGTAGATTTACTCCGTGACACACACCAATCTCCTGGACCATTCCCCCGCCGACGCCCTTAGCGCCCTCGCCGCTTTCTTCGCCGAGCTTGGCGAGCCGGCCTACCGGGCCCGTCAGGTGCTCCGGCGGCTCTGGCAGACGCCCGCGCCGTCGTTCGCCGACATCACCGAGCTGCCGTCGGCGATGCGCGATGCGTTAGGCGAGCACTTCGCCGTGCCTCGGCTCAGCCTCCTGGCGCGGCAGCGGTCGACCGACGGCACGCAAAAGTTTCTCTTCGGTCTTCCCGACGGACAGGCCATTGAGACCGTCGCCATTCCCGACGACGATCGCGTCACGCTGTGCATCTCGTCGCAGGCCGGGTGCGCGCTCCAGTGCGCGTTCTGCGCCACCGGGCGCATGGGATTCCAGCGCAACCTCGCGGCGTGGGAGATCGCCGCGCAGGTGCGCGAGATGCGCCTCGTCGATGATCCCGTGCGCGTCACCAACGTGGTCTTCATGGGCATGGGTGAACCGCTCATGAACTGGCGTGCGGTGGACGTCGCGCTCACGATCCTCAACGCCCCCGATGCGTTAGGCATTGGCGCCCGGCACATCACGGTGTCGACCGTCGGCGTGCTGCCGGGCATCGTCGCGCTCGCCAAACGGCCGGAGCAGTTCCGCCTCGCGCTGTCGATTCACGCGCCGTCGGACGCGCTCCGCCGCGAGCTCATGCCCATCAACACGAAGTACCCGCTCGCCGACGTCATCGCCGCGGCGCGTGCGTTCGACCGGCGCGTCACGTTCGAGTACGTGATGCTCGGCGGCGTGAACGATACGGGCGCGCACGCGCTCGAGCTCGCGAAGCTCGCCAAGAGTTGCCGCGCGTTCGTGAACCTCATCCCACTGCACGAAGGCGGCGCCGCGGAATTTCGCGCCACGTCGCCACGCGACATCGCGCGGTTCGCGCGCGCGGTGCGCGGTGCCGGTGTGGAGGTGGCAATTCGAAAGAGCCGCGGCACCGACATCGCGGCCGCGTGCGGACAGCTACGGGTAGAACGGCTCGGCCGGCGGACGCCACGCGGCGCCGACGAGCACCGTCACGTCGACGTCGTGTAACGTGTCGGGGCGCGCGACCATCTGCGCGACACCCATCGCCCGCGCCACCGACGCCGCCCACTCCTGGTGGCCGGTCCGGTCGAGCACCAGCGTCGTGTCCCGCCGCGCGCCCGCGGCGTTGCCCGACTCCACGACATCGAAGCCGCGGTCGCGCAGATAGAGCGTCGCACGACGCGCCAACCCGATCACGCGCGATGCGTTGAGCACCTCCACGCGCACGCGGACGCCCGCGGGCGCCCGCGCGTCGCTCGCGCCTAACGCAACGGTCACGCCGCCCCCGCGCGGCGCGGGCTTGCGCGTCGCCACCACCGCACCGCCGATGAGCGCGCCCAACAGCACGAGCGCGACCAGGATGCGGATGCCCCAGCGCTCGATCAGCGCACCGAGTTCCATAGCGCCACCGCGGTCGGATAGAGCTCGTGCCCCTCGCGCAACGCCCACTCCAGGCGATGCCTGACGACCTGCCGGAACGTGCCATCGAAGTCGCGCGGCACCTGCGCCGCGAGGTACGCGCGATCGGCGCGCGCGAACTTGCGCCCGGGTTCCAGGTAGTCGGCCATGTAAAGCGCGCGGCCCGTCTGCCCCCACGCGTCGGAGCCGATGGTATGCCAGCGGATGGCCTCGATCACGTCGCGACGCGCTTCACTGCCCTTCGCCAGGCGATTGGCGGCGGCCGGGCCGTGCAACAGCCCAACGGGCAGATTTCCATCGGCGGCCCATACACGGAGCTCGGCCTCGCTGGCGTCGCGCAACGCGTCGTGCCACAGCCCGGCATCGCGCCACGCGGCGCACGCCGGGCCGGACAGGCCTAACGCATGCGCCCACTGCACGAGCAGCGACGTCACGCGCGCGATGTGCTCGCGGCGCGCCGGCGACACCTGCGCCCACACGGGCAGGTCAATCGAAGCCGCGTCGAACATATGGCTCGAGAACGGCATGGTTCCGGATGCTGGTGCGTGCCACGTAGTTCCATCCCTTGAGCTCGGCGCCGCGGCCGATGGATGCGTCCACGATGCGCGTGTACGGTCCGATCACACACTCGCTGCCGATCTCCGTCTGTCCCTCGAGCACCGCGCCCGGATAGATGACGCTGTCGGCGCCGATGCGCACATCGGCGTCGATCCACGTCGTCTCGGGCAATACGAAGCTCACACCCGCCGCTTCGTGCTTGCGCACGAGACGGTTCCGTAAGGCAACCGATGCATCGGCGAGCGTATGGCGATCGAGCACGCGAATCAACTCGTCCGGCGACGTTGCCGCGATCCGCACCGCGCCCGCGGGTTGCCGCGGATCCTCCGCCGACGCGAGCGCCGGACCCTCGCCGCCCACCGCGATGTAGCGGCCGTCGGCCTGCGCATCCGGCAAACCCGCGATGCCGCCCTCGCCCGCGCGCAGCAGGCGCGCAATCGTGGGCGGCGCGACTAACGGAGACGCCCCGTCGACGAGCACGCACACCCCGGGCGCCGTGACCGCCGCGCGCAGGGCCACCAGTTCCTGCCCGTCGGGAATCGCGTCGATCATCACGGGCACCGACGTCTCCGGCATCGCGAGCATCGTGTTCGCGCGATGGAGCACGCGCACCAAGCCCGGCGCCGGCGATACCGTTTCCAATGCGCGCACCACGTGCCAGACGATCGGCCGGCCGGCTAACGGATGTAAGTAGACGCTGACGCGCGACCGGAACGTATCGCCGTCATCAAGGGCTGCGACGACGGCGCTCCACGTCACGAGCTGCCGAGGATGACGTTGTCGATGAGGCGTGTCGAACCCACGCGCGCCGCGATCGCGACGATCGTGCCCTGCTCGGCGACCGCGACGGGCTCGAGCCGCGTCGGGTCCACGATGGCCAGGTAGTCCACGAGTACCTCCGGCTCGGTGGCCAGAATCTCCCAGCCTAACTGCTCCAGCTCCACCGCATCGTACTGCCCACCGTCGAACGCGTCGGCGATGCCGCGCAACGTGCGCGACAACACCAGCGCCCGCTTCCGCTCCTCCGGCGACAAATACGCATTCCGGCTCGACATCGCCAGTCCGTCCGGCTCGCGCACCGTGGGCGCCACGACGATCCGCACGCCAAAATCCAGCTCGCGGGTCAACGAACGAATGAGCGTCGCCTGCTGAATGTCTTTCTGTCCAAACACGGCCACCGTTGGTTGGACGATGTTGAACAGTTTCGTCACCACCGTCAGCACACCGGTGAAGTGACCCGGCCGCGCGGCGCCCTCCCAACGGTCGGCGAGACTGAGCGGCGTCACCACCACGGTTCGGTCGCCTGCGTACATCTCTTCGACCGGCGGCGCGAACAACAGATCCACGCCGCGTCGCTCGGCTTTCATCGCGTCACCCTCGAGATCACGCGGATAGCGCGTGTAATCCTCGTGCGGCCCGAACTGCATGGGATTCACGAACACGCTCATCACCACGACCGCGGCGTGCCGCCGTGCTTCGTCGGCGAGTTGCAGATGGCCTTCGTGCAAATAGCCCATCGTAGGAACGAGAGCGACACCTTGCCCGCGGCGCCGGGGCTCGGCGAGCGCGCTGCGCAACGCAGCGATCCGATCTATGATCCGCATGCTAGAAGCTATGGTCGTCATCGGGATAGCGGCCGGCGCGCACGTCATCGCCAAACTGACGCACGGCGGACCGCACGTCCTCGGCAAGCGTCGCGTAGCGCTTGAGGAATTTGGGTGCGAAACGATCGTTGAGTCCCAACATGTCATGCAGCACGAGTACCTGCCCATCACATCCCGCACCGGCGCCGATGCCGATCGTGGGTACACTCACGGCGTCGGTCACCGCGCACGCCAGGGATTTGGGGATGAGCTCGAGCACGATCGAGAACGCGCCCGCGTCCTCGAGGCGCTTGGCCTGCTCGATCAGCACCGCCGCATCGCGGTCGTCGCGCCCCTGCACGCGGCTCCTGCCTAACGCATGCTCCGACTGCGGCGTGTAGCCCAAGTGCCCCATCACGGGAATGCCCACGCCGGTCACGGCCTTCACCGCGCGTAACACGTCGGCGCCGCCGCCTTCCAGCTTCACGCTGTCGGCGCCCGACTCCTGCATCACGCGCCCACAGTTCGTCACCGCCTGCTCGGCGCTCACCTGATAGGTGAGGAACGGCATGTCCACCGTGAGCAGCGCGCGCCTAACGCCGCGCCGCGCGGCCGCCGCGTGGTGGATCATCTGATCGAGCGTCACCGGAATGGTGGTGTCGTAACCCAACAGCACGGTGCCGGCCGAATCGCCGACGAGCACGATGTCGACCCCGCTCTCGTCAACGAGGCGCGCGAACAACGCGTCGTACGCGGTGAGCACGATCAGTTTTTCGGGACGACCCTTCCGCGCGCGCACGTCGCGGATGCCGACGCGCTTCGCGCTCGACTGGGATGCTCCGCCCTCGCTGCTCATCGCTGAGCAGCCTTTGCTTTGAGCTCCGCGAGCTCCCGGTCCCAGAAATCGCGGTGGCCCAAGCCCGGATGGGGGACGATGAGATCCGGGTCGGAGACGGTCTGCGCGTCGAACATGACGATATCCAAGTCCAGTGTCCGCGGTCCCCACCGGATCGTGCGCTCGCGCTTTGCCTCGTGCTCGATCGCCTGTAAGGCGTCGAGCAGCGCGTGTGGCGCGAGCGTCGTTTCGAGCGCGACCATTTGGTTGAGGTACGGTCCGCCGCCGTTCGGGACGTTTCCCAACGGGGCGGTTTCTTCTACGGAAGATGCGTCGAGGAGGCGGCTTCCCGGAAGCGCCGCGAGCCGCGCGCGGGCGAGCGCCAGGTAGGCGGCTCGGTCGCCCAGGTTGGATCCGAGCGCGATGTAGGCAATGTCACGCATCTGTTGACAGCGCCGGAACGTACGGGCATCGTCCGCGCGTGTCAAACCTCGCGTCGTGGACAGCCTGACCGCTCGGCATCTCGCGCGCGAGCTGGACGAGCGATGGCGCGGACGACGCCTCGATGGCTGTCGGTTCGACCGCGACGCGCGCGCCGTGTCGCTGACTGTCGACGGACACAGCGTGCGCTTCGAGCTCGACCGTGACGACGTGCGCGCCGTTCAAGCCGAGTCCGCCGAGCGCGCGAGCGGCGCCATGCGCGGGTGGACGGTTCGCGCCGTGCGCGCTCCGGTCGACGACCGCCGCATCGTCATCGAACTGGTCCGTCCGGGACGGTTCAAGGGATCCGTGGAACGGCGCGCCGATCTCATCGTGAGCGCGCTGCCCCGCGCGCGCGGCGCACTTCTGCGCGACGCCGGCGGCGCCAAGCTCGCGGCCGTGGGCGCGGAGCTCCCGCCCGCGGTCGAGGCGCGTCCGGTGTTGAGCGATGACGTCGTGGCCGCTGCCTCGCGAGCCGGCGATGCCTCGGCACTCCTTGGCGGCCGCTGGATGAGTCCGACCATCGCGGCGTGGATGATCGACAACCCGGCGGATGCCGTGGAACGGTACCATTTGATGTGCTCCGATGCGCCTGCGCGTCCGGCTCGGTGTGGCGCGCGGGTGTTGCCGTTTCCCTTCTGCGCGAACGCCGAGCTCGTGGACTCGCTGATCGAGGCGAGGACTGTGCCGCCTCGCGAGAGCGCGGCAGAAGGTGCGCGCGATGCGCGCCAGCAGCGCGCGATCGAGCGCATGCGCGCCGAGCTCGAGCGGGCGCGCGACGCGCCGCACGTTCGCGCGGCCGCCGATGTGCTCGTGGCGATGGGTGACGTCGCGGCTCCTGCAACGGTGCGCCTGGCGAGCGGCGTCGAGTGGCCGGTCGACGCACGGCCGGGCGAGCGGGCTTGGGACGCGGCACAGCGGCTCTTCGCGAACGCGCGGTCCAAGGAACG
>DATEKK010000217.1:0-7533 GCA_035277485.1 Gemmatimonadaceae bacterium | reverse complement strand
GCGGTTTGTCGGCGTCGATGAAGATGAGGTCGAAGGGCTTCACCGCCTCGGCGATCAACTGATCGAGGGCGTCGAGCGCGGGACCGACGCGGATGTCGACGCGGCGGGCGAGGTTGGCGCGCCGGAGGTTGTCGCGCGCGACCTCGGCGTGTTTTGGCTCGAGCTCGAGCGTGATCACCCGGCCGCCGCGCGGCAGGGCGCGCGCGAGCCAGATGGTGGAGTAGCCGCCTAACGTACCGAGCTCGAGGATGCGCCGCGCGTGCATCGCGCGCGCCAGCAGGAAGAGCAGCTTGCCCTGCGGCGGGGACACGCTGATCGCCGGCAGGCCGGCCGCGGCGCTCCGCTCGAGCGCGCCTTCGAGGATCGGGTCGTGTCCGACGATGGTCGACGTGATGTAGTCGTCAACCGAGCTCCAGGTGTCCTGCGTCATCTCGCCTCCGCCGCTTCCGTTAGGCGCGCGTCAACCGGCCGGCTGCACCACGATCGCGACGCGGTGCCACGCGTTGTTGGCGTATCCTTTGACGTTCCATCCCTCGCGCAACTCGACGGGCTGCGGGGGCGCCACGCCGTCCGCCGTGCGGACGACGATCGTGCGGCGGCCCGGCATGAGGTCGATCGTCGCCTCCCAGAACGTCCACGTGTAGCCCGTACCGGGCGTCGTCACGCGCGCCGGAACCCAGTCGTGGCCGTCGTTAGGCGAAACCTCGACCGCAGTCACGGGCCGCGCCGCGGATCCCAGCGCCCACCCGCGCACGCGAAGCGGGCCGGCGCATACCTCCTGCTCCGGCACCGGATCCAGGATCGCCGCGTTGAGCGCGATCGTGGTCAACGCCACGCCGGCGGTCACGTCGCGCGGCTTTGCCGGATCGACGGTGTACTGCACGCGATACGCTTCCCGCTGGAAGTAATTCTCCGACGGCACGGCCCGGAGCGCGATGTGGCCGAGCCACTTCACACTGCGTGCACCGATCCATCCCGGGACCACCGCACGCACCGGGAATCCATGGACTGGCGGGAGCGGCTCGCCATTCAAGTGAGTGGCGAGCAACACGTCGCCGTGCAACGCCTTCTCGAGATCGATCGATCCCCCAAAACCAAACGTGTGACCGTGGCGCTCGACGCTGTCGAGTCCCGTGAATTCCACGTAGCGCGCACCGTCGGCGACGCCGGCCACATCGATCACGTCCTGGAGGAGGACACCGGTCCACTCACCAGTGCTTGCTGCCTGCGGACCCCACGGCAGCTCTCCCGGCAGTGGGCCGAGCAGCAGGTACTCGTTGCGTCTCAGTCCCGCGCACACGAGCGTCGCAGGCACCGTTCGGCGCGGGAACGCGCGGAGGTCCTCGAGCGTGAAGCTTCGTGGCCGTTCACAGAGACCGCCCACCTCGAGGCGCCACGTCCGCGGATCGATCGCCGGGATTTTGCCGTGACTCCGCGTGAAGAACTGGTCGACCGGCGTGAGAAAATGATCCGCGGTGACGACAGTTCGTGTCCCCGTGTTCAATGCCTCGGCGTCGAAGATCAGGCGATGATCGGTCATGCTGTCGTCCCGTCGGCATAGAGAGCTGGAGTGCACAAGCTAAGTACGGGCGCAGCCGGGGCGAAGTGGGTTCGAGTTGGGCTCGGCCCTGCATTGGATTATTTTTCACGGCTAGCCAAAAACTCGCTTCGATCGATCAGGAGACCCACGGCCCATGCGGATGCTCGTGCTCGGAGCCGGCCTTCAAGGCTCGGCGTGCGCGTATGACCTGCTCCAGAACCCGGATGTCAAAGAGGTTCGTCTCGCGGACCTGAACATCTCCCACCTGCCCGACTTCCTGGCGCCCTATTCGGGGAAGCGGCTGGTCCCGACCCACATCGACGTGCGCGACAAGGCAGCGATCCTCGCGGTGATGCGCGAGAGCGACGCCGTGATGAGCGCGATTCCGTACTACTTCAACCTGGATCTCGCGCGGCTTGCGGTCGAAGCCGGTACGCATTTCTGCGATCTCGGCGGCAACACGGAGATCGTGTTCCAGCAAAAGGAGCTGGACGGGGCAGCGAAGGCGAAGGGGATCACGGTGATCCCCGATTGCGGGCTCGCGCCGGGGATGGTGAACATTCTCGCGCAGCACGGGATCGAGCAGATGGACAGGGTGCGCGCGGTCAAGATCTTCGTGGGAGGTCTGCCGCAGCATCCGGAGCCGCCGCTCAACTATCAGATCGTGTATTCGCTGGAGGGCGTGCTGGACTACTACACGACGCTCTCGTGGGTGCTGCGCGATGGCAAGCGGACGCGCGTCAAAGCGCTATCGGAGATCGAGGACGTGTCGTTCGCGTCGCCCGTGGGCACGCTCGAGGCGTTCCATACGGCGGGCGGTCTCTCGACCATGGCGTTCCGCTACGAGGGGCGCATCCCGACCATGGAGTACAAGACGCTCCGATATCCGGGGCACGCGCACATCATGGAGGCCATTCGCGAGCTCGGCCTGCTCGAGTTGACGCCCGTGGATGTCAAGGGCGTGAAGGTGATTCCGCGCGACCTGTTCGTATCCACGGTCGGGCCGCGCCTAACGAAGCCCAAGGGTCACGACCTCGTGGCGCTGCGCGTGACTGTGCACGGCAGCAAGGACGGGAAGGACAAGACGGTTGGCTGGGAGCTCTTGGACTACTACGACGAGGCGCACCACATCAGCGCGATGATGCGGACGACCGGTTACTCGCTCTCGATCACCGGACAGATGCAGGCGAAGGGGGACATCACGCCGGCGGGCGTGCACACGCCGGACGAGTGCGTGCCGGCCATCGCGTACATGGCGGAGCTCGGGAAGCGCGGAGTGAAGATCCGAGCGCTGTGATAGGGGAAGCGAGCGCTTCCCTCGTTTTCCCGCCTAACGCGAAAACGCCGCGAGCGTGCCGCCCATCGCATCGATCGTCGTCTTGGCGTTCCAGCGATCGGTGCCGTTGTAGATGAACGCGAACGCCAATAGCTCGCCGTCGCGCGCGGTGACGTAGCCGCCGAGCGAGATCACGTTGTTCGTGGTGCCCGTCTTCGCGTGCAGGTTGCCCTGGGCGGGCGTGTATTTCATCCGGCGCTTGAGCAGCTCGGACTCGCCGGCCACCGGGAGCGACGCGTGGAACGCGTCGCTCCACGGTGCCGTGTTCGCGAACGACAGCAGATCGACGAGGGCGCGGGGCGTCACCCGGTCCAGCACCGAGAGACCGCTGCCATCGGCCACGATCACGGCGCCCTGCGTGACGCCGACCTTGCTCGTGAGGAAGCTCTGGAGGAGCGCGTTCGCCGTTTCGACAGAGCCGACGCCGTCGGTGGCCGCCTTGCGGCCTGCGTCCCGGAACAGGAGCTCGGCGAAGTGGTTGATGCTCTCGCGATTCATGGCCGAGATCAGGTGCGAGAGCGGCGGCGACGCGAGGCCGGCGATCTTGATCGCGTCGTTAGGCGTGGTGGCGAACCGCGTGACGCCGGCGACCTTGACGCCTCGATTCTCGAGCGCGCGGCGGAACGCGCCGGCGGTGAACGCCGTGGGATCCTCGACGACAACCTGATACGTCCTCACGCCCGCGCGCGCGCCGATCCAGCCGCGGACTTCCATGCCGCCATCGGGGAGCGAACGCGCGATGATGCGCGCTCCGCGGCCTGCGACCGTGCGCACCTGCGCCGACAACGGAAGGTCGGTGGCGGGATCGATCGAGACGTGCGCAGCTTGCTTTCCCGCTCCGGGTGTCACGATCACCGTCGCGAGATTCTCGTTGCAGGACAGCGCCGACACGCGCGCCGCATAGCCCGACTGCAGGTATCGCGTCTTCCATCCTTCGGGAATCCGCTGCGGATCGAACGCGCTGGCGTCGGCGATGAGCGTGCCGGACACGCGCTTGATGCCGGCCGCGACTACACCTTTCGCGAGGTCATCCATGGCCGCGGCCGCGCCGCCCTGGATGTAGCGCTTGGAGATGCCCGGATCGCCATCGCCGCGCAGCACCAGGTCGCCCTGGAGCGTTCCGTCCGGCGTGATCGTGCCGGCGCGCAGAACATCGGTGCTGAACTCGTGGTCCGCGCCATAGGTCTGCAGCGCGAGCGCCGTGGTAAAGAGCTTGAGATTGGACGCAGGCTGGAGCTCGACGTCCGGCTGATACGAGTAGAGCGTGTCGCCTCGCGTGAGCGACACGACGAGGGCGCCCCATTGCCCGCTGCGCACGCGCGCGTTGAGCATGGCGCCCAGATCCAGGCCTAACGCAGACGCACCGACGGGCGTCTCGTAGTGGAGCGCTGTCGCGCGCGTCGCACGCGCGCGATGGTGCCGCACGCGGTGGCTCGTCGCGGCGGTGGCCTCGGCGCCGGCGACCGACGTCGCCGCGAGCACCGGGCTCCCGCCGCTCTGCGCGCGCGCGCGCACGCCGATCGTGAGAGACGCGACAGCGGCGACGAGGATCAACGGGTGGCGGGCGACTCGCGGCATTGGCAGAAGGGCGTTGGGCAACGGACAATGATGACGTCGCATCATTGGTGTTAGACGCGGCGACGACAACTCAATGGTGTGTTCGGTATTTCTACGGAACGAGCGAGGCAGGTGGCCTGCCGGTTGGACCTACTCCTTCACGAGCCGTCTGACCCTTCGTCACGTGCCCAACGATCCAACGGCTACAACTTGATCACGATGCGCCGTCTGTACAACTCCCACATGAGCGCCAAGAAGAGCAAGACGTAACAAATGGCGAAGAGCAACGACGCATTCCGCGGCGGCAACCACGACCCGAACCAGTGGTCGTACATCGCTGTCTCGAGCGGGATCATCGTTCCGCCGGATGGTACCCGAATCAGTGTGTAGATGAGCCGAGAGAAGAATCCTTCGGCGACATACGCGGCGAGCGGGTTGAGGCCGAAGATGACGAACGGCCACGTCCACCAGCGAACGCGTTCGACGTCGATCAACCACATGCACGTTGCGAGCGTAACCGCGCCCATGCCGGCCGTGAAGAGCACGAAGGAGCTGGTCCAGAGATTCTTGTTGATCGGGAAGACCCAGTTCCACATGAGACCGGCCACCATCAGCATGGCGCCGACGCCGAACAGCGCGACGATTCGCTCGAGGAGCGGCCGATCGCTCGCGATCCATCGTCCAGCGATCACGCCCAGCACACAGGTGCCGATCGCCGGGATGGTCGAGAGAATCCCTTCGGGATCCCATGTATGCGAGCCAACCCAGAGGTGATTGACGCCGAACACGGTGCGATCGAGCCACGCGCTGAGCGTCGCGTCTTTGGTGTTGAGGAGGAGCGCGCCGATTTCACCCTGGCCCGGCACCGGGATGAGCGTCTGGGCGGCCCAGTAGCCTAACAGCAGGGCAGCCACGATCATCACTTGCTGTTTGACCGTTGTCCGCAACGTGAGCAGCGCGCCTAAGAGATAGGCGATGCCGATCCGCTGCAACACACCGGTGAACCGCCAGTGTCCGAGTCCCAGGTGCGGTGTCACCGAGTCGAACTGCGCGCCGAACGGTAGATGCACCACGAACTCGTGATAGGGCAGTCCCGTTAGGAGCAGCCCAACGAGCACGATCATCGCGCCGCGTTTGACGATCTGCGTGATGATCTGACCATCGCTCGCGCCCCGCCGCCGGCGGCCCGTGAGCGACAAGTGCGTCGTGATGCCGACGATAAACAGGAAGAACGGGAAGATCAGATCGGTTGGCGTCCACCCATTCCAGTCCGCGTGCTCGAGCGGCGGATAGATCGCGCTCCACGTTCCCGGGTTGTTGACGAGCAGCATCCCCGCGATCGTGAGCCCGCGAAAGACGTCGAGCGAGACGAGCCGTTCGCGGGCCGGTTGGGCGCGCGTGGCGGGTGCGTCGGCGGCCGCGCGCGCCGGCGCGACCGTTTCACCGGGCAACGTTGCGGTCACGCGCTCTTGGACGGGGGTGTGGTGGTTTCAGGCGCCGCCTGCCACTGATGATCGTGGCACTGGAACAGGATGCTCTTTGCGGGCGATGCTTTTCCGCTGTCTTCCTTGTCCAGGTAGCGGCCTGCGAATCCGATGGTGTTGCCAGCGTTAGTCGTGTCGATGCCGGTGTACAGCAAAAGCAGCGTGACGGCGCTGCCCTTGGCCTTCAGGTTTTCTAGCTGCTTTTTCTGATCGGCGGCGTCGGTAGGATACAGGTACGTGGGGCCCTTTGCTTGCAGCGCGTTCTGGGCTGCGTCGGGAAGGGCCGAGTCGCCCGAGGCGTAGTACAAAAAGCGCAGTGGTTCCGGGTCGAGGCCGTGGAGGTACTGGTCGATCGCGCTGGTGTACTCGGGCGAGTCCATCGGGGGACAATTCGCGGAGGCTTGTGCTCCACCGCCCGAGCCGCCTCCGCAGGCGCCCAGAGCGATGAGAAGGGCGGCAGCCGGCATGACAAGCACCGCCCGAGGCACTGAGGCATGTCGTGTCATGCCTGATAGTTGCACGAATGCACGCGTTTGTCGAGCCCGTCGTGCCGGTCCGTTAGCTGGCGGTCTAGGCAGCGCGCGAATCCGGTCGCACATTGAAGCTTGGGTGGGGATCTGGCGAAGCTGAGTCCGTCACGTGAACACGCGGAGGTTTGGCATGCCAGCAGCGCACAACACGGTTCGCGAAGGCGTAGTTGCCGGTGTCATCGCCGCGACGGGTGTCGCGGTGTGGTTTCTCGTCGTCGACGTGGTGAGTGGCCACGGGGCGTTCTACACACCGCAGTTGTTAGGCGCCGCGTTGTTCAGCGTGTTCGGCAACACGGCCGGCGACAGTCCGGTGCTGCACGTCGCGGTGTACACGGTCTTCCACTACGGTGCGTTCATTCTCTCGGGACTCATCGCATCGCGCGTCGTGCACCGCGCCGAGCAAGAGCCGTCGGTGCTGATCACGTTCACGCTCCTGTTCATCATCTTCGAGCTCGGCTTCTACGGTATCGCGGCGACGATGGCCGAGACGCGGATGCACGCGCTCGCATGGTATCAGATCGCGGCGGGGAACGTGCTGGCGGCGCTGCTCATGGGCGTCTATCTGTATCGGACGCATCCGGCCTTACGGCAGGAGTTTGCTCACGCGATGGAAGGCGAGTGAGGTGACGCAGCGGGAAGCGCTCGCTATCGCTCGCTTGGGGAAGCGCTGCGCTTGGGGAAATGGGGAAGCGGCGGGCTACGCACGCCTTGGGGTGAGGAACAACATCGATGGTCCCCGAGGACTGAGTACTGCGCGCGCATGACCGCACTGCACTCTCCAGTGCGAGGAGGTTGATGTTCTTCCTCACCCCAAGGCGTGCGTAGCCCGCCGCTTCCCTCATTCCCCAAGCGTAGCGCTTCCCCAAGCGAGCGTCAGCGAGCGCTTCCCCAAGCGAGCGTCAGCGAGCGCTTCCCCGTTAGGCGGCTCTGGCCGCCTCGTGCTCCTGGCGCTCGAACTCGCGCACCCAGCGGAAGAACGCCACCGAGAGCACGGCGATGAACACGAAGCCGCCCGGGATCCACATGATGAGACCGCCCAGGCGCTGATCCTCGAGTGGGGACAGCGCCCACACGCGCGGCGCACTC
>DATEKK010000216.1:0-5060 GCA_035277485.1 Gemmatimonadaceae bacterium | reverse complement strand
GAGGAGAAGGACTACCGCAGGACATACCGCAACGCGCAGGCGGTTCTTGCGCCATCGCTTCCGAAAGGACACGATGCGTTGATCGCGGCGCATCAGTTGCTGCGCCAACACGGCCAGGTGCTGTGCAAGACGAACGCACCGCTGTGCCACACGTGTCCGCTGCGGCCCTCGTGCAGGTACGCCTCCAAGCTTCTCTCGTAGCTTCGAACTCGAACGGGAGCAATACAGAAAACCATGATGACACGCTCCTCAGTCATTGGACTGCTATCGCTCCTGTTCGCGCCGGCAGCGTTCAGCCAGAGCGGAGCCGGCTTCGACCTCATCATCCGCAACGGCCACATCATCGATGGCACCGGCTCTCCATGGTACGCGGGCGACGTGGGCGTGCGCGATGGACACATCGCGGCCATTGGCGATCTCTCCCGCGACAGCGCCAAACAGATCATCGACGCGCATGGAATGGTCGTCGCGCCCGGATTCATCGACATGCTCGGACAGTCCGAGCTGACGATTCTCGTGGATCCGCGCCTGCCATCCAAGATCTATCAAGGCATCACCACCGAAATCACGGGCGAGGGCGAATCCGTCGCTCCGTTAGACAGCGCGATGCTCGCCGAAGACGCGCCGACGTACCGGCACTACGGCATCACGGCCGATTGGCACACGCTTGGCGAGTACTTCGCCCGCCTCCAGAAACAGGGTGCCGGCATCAACATCGGCACGTACGTCGGCGCGACGTCGGTACGCGAGATGGTCCTCGGCTACGGCGATCGCACACCGACGGCCGACGAGCTCCGGCGCATGCAGGACCTCGTCGCACAGGCCATGGAGCAGGGCGCGTTAGGCGTGTCCACCGCGCTGGAGTACACGCCGGCGCCCTACGCCAAGACGGACGAGTTGATCGCGCTCGCCGCCACCGCCGCGCGATACGGTGGGATCTACGCGACGCACATGCGCAGTGAGGGTGAAGCCGAGTTCGCGTCGCTCGACGAGACGTTCCGGATCGCGCGCGAGGCGCACATCCCCGTCGAGATCTTTCATCTCAAGGCAGCAGGGAAGGCCAACTGGGGTCAGATGCCGCGCGTCGTGGCGCGGATCGACGCTGCACGCCGCGCTGGATTGGATGTCTCCGCCGACACGTACGCGTACACGGCGTGGGAGAACACGTTTTCGGCGTTCGTGCCGCCGTGGGCGCACGACGGCGGCAACGCGAAGCTGATCGAGCGGCTCAGGGACCGTGCGATGCGCGCGCGCATCCGCAAAGACATGCTCACGCCGACGACCGCGTGGGACAATGAGTGGCAAGAGATCGGCGGCCCGCACGACGTGCTGATCACCGCGGTGAACAATCCTGCGCTGCGTGCGATTCAGGGCAAGCGGCTGGATGAGATTGCCGCGATGTGGCACGAGGATGCGATCAACACGCTGTTCGACATCCTGGTCAAGGACAGCGCGCAGACGTCGGTCGCGGTGTTCGGCATGTCCGAGCCCGACGTTAGGCTGGCACTCGCGCAACCCTGGGTGTCGATCGACAACGACGCCTCGGGCGCGTCGCCGGAAGGCATCCTGGGCCAGGAGCATCCCCACCCGCGCGCATACGCGACCTTCCCGCGCATTCTGCGCAAGTACGTGCGCGACGAACATCTCCTCACGCTGCCCGACGCGATCAGAAAGTTCACGGCGCTGGCGGCGCAGCGCGAGCATCTCGCCGATCGCGGCGTGATCAAGCGCGGCATGTGGGCGGATCTCGTGGTGTTCGATCCGGATTCGGTGCGCGATGTCGCGACATACGAGAACCCGAATCAGCTGTCGGTTGGGATGCGTTGGGTGCTCGTGAACGGCGTCCCGGTGATAGCAGACGGGAAGATGACGGGTGCGAGGCCGGGGCGGATCCTGTACGGTCCGGGTTACCGAGGCCCGGCGCCGGCCGGTATGCGCGACTGACCCGACCGGCCATTGCCCGCCCGACTGTCGGTGCCAACCTTCCTGCATCTGTCGCTGTCGAACCTGGTGAACCGTCGCTAAGTGAGAGGTAACTGGCGCCGCGGCGTCCGCCGTGCCATGTTTACTCTCGCTAAGTGAGTGTAGCGTCACCGACGCCCGGAGCCGCCACGTGCCGACCAGTTCCGCCGATATCATCCGCGGTACCGCGGACATGCTGATCCTCAAGCTCCTCGACGTCGAACCGATGCACGGATGGGGCATCGGGCAGGAGCTGCAGCGCCGCTCGCGCGATGCGCTCCGCATTCAGCCGGGCGCGCTATACGGCGCGCTGCACCGGCTCGTACGCGAAGGGTGGGTACGCTCGTACTGGCAAACCACCGAGAACGCGCGCCGCGCGCGCTATTACGCGCTCACCAGATCCGGCAAACACCGCCTCGAGATCGAAACCGAGACGTGGCACCGCCTGGCCGGCGGCGTCGCCCTCATCCTCGCTACGCGATAGGGGGAGTCATGCGGAACATCCTCTCCGACGCGTTCTTTCGGATTCGCGCGCTGTTCGATCGCGGCGCCCAACGCGAGCTCGACGAAGAGCTGCGATTTCATCTCGACATGGACGCGGCCGCGCTCCGGTCGCAGGGCCTCGCGCCGGCGGAGGCCGAGCGCGTCGCGCGTCGGCAGTTCGGCAGCATGCGCCGCGAAGCGGAGCGCGTGCGGGATGCCTGGGGCATCTCGCTGGCCGATGAGTTCGTTGCCGACGTGCGCCACGCGTTGCGGCAGATGCGCCGCCGAGCGGGATACACCGCCATCGTCGTGCTCACGTTAGGACTCGGCATCGGGGCGACGGTGGCACTGTTCAGTGTGGTGAGCGATCTGTTGCTCAGACCCCTGCCGTACGCGCACGCGGATCGGATCCACGTGTTCTGGAGCGACTACGATTGGCGCGGCGACGAGTACGACTTCCTGCGCGACCGGGCGGGCATCTTCAAGCACCTCGCGGCGTTCTCGACCAACGGCGAGCCGTATCGGCCTAACGCAGCAGATCCGGGCGGCGCCCGGCTGCTCCCGTTCGTCGTGGCCACGTCCACCCTGTTCGACGTGCTGGGAACGCGGCCGCTCCTCGGGCGCCCGTTCGACGCCAGTGAAGATCGCCCGGGCGCGGCGCCCGTCATCGTGATCAGCTACGGCATGTGGCGCGAAGACCTGGGCGGCGATCCGCACGTCATCGGACGGCAGATCATCGTCGGCGATGTGCCGGTCACCGTGGTGGGCGTGATGCCGAAGGGATTCTTCTTCCCGACGCCGGACATCCGGGCCTGGCGTCCGCTGGCGCTCGATCCCAAGGGCCCATCGTACTTCACCGGATACCTGACCCTGCTGGGCCGCACGGCGCCCGGCGTGCGGCCGGAGCTCGTCGAGAGCGACATCCACCGCATCGCCCGTGCGTTAGGCAGCCGCTTCACCTATCCGGTGGCGTGGGACAAGACCAAGAATCCGTACGCGGTCGGCATCCGGACATATCTGCTCGGCGACGTGCGGGACCCGCTCATGCTCTTGCTCGCCGCCGCCACGCTGCTGCTCGGCATTGCCTGCGCCAACGCCGCCTCGCTCATCCTCGCCCGCACCAGCGATCGCTCGTCCGAGATGGCGGTGCGGAGCGCGCTGGGCGCCGGGCAGTGGAGGCTGGCGCGCCAGGTGCTGGCCGAATCGCTCGTGCTGGCCGCCGGCGCGGCTGTGTTAGGCGTCGCGATCGCGACGGCCGGCTTCCGGGCGCTCGTCGCGGTGCTGCCGCTCGGCAACGGATTCGGCGATACGGTGTCGATCGGGTGGGCGACCTTCGCCTCCGCGTTCGTTCTGGCGCTCGCGATTGCGCTCGCCGGATCCGCGGCCCCCATCCGCAACCTGGTGCGCGGCGGCGGGGCAGTGAATCGCGAGCGGAGCGAAGAAGGCTTGCGTCGCGGTACGCGGCGGGTGCACGGCGCGATCATCGTGTCGCAGGTGGCGTTCGCGGTGCTGCTGGTGTTGGGCGCGACGCTCCTCATTCGTTCGGTCGACAATCTGCGCGCGGTGAACATGGGCTTCGACCCACACGGCGTGTCGACGTATACGCTGGTGACCAGCGACAACATGCCGGCGCCATCGCAGCGCCAGTTTTTCGACCAGGTGCTCGCGCGGGTGTCGGCGTTGCCCGGGGTGCGCGCCGCGGGCCTAACGAACCGATTGCCGCTGCGCGACGGCGGCTATCAGGGGCCGATGGGCATCGAGGGCCGGCCCGATCTCGACGGGACCAACCGGCCCAACAGCCTGTACCGCACTGTGACGCCCGCATACTTCGCGGCGATGGGACTCCGCGTGCGCGATGGCCGCGGCATCGACTCGAGCGACGTGATGGGCGGCTTGCCCGTGACGGTGATCAGCGAATCGTTCGCGCGGCGCATGTGGCCGGGCCAGAGCGCGCTCGGCAAGCACATCTACTCGGGTTGGTCGGGCAAGGTCGTGCCGCTCGAGATCGTCGGCGTCACGCGCGAGGCGCGGCTCACTTCGGTAACCGGCGAGGTGCCGTTCGCCATGTTCGTGCCGCTCGCGCAACAAACGTCGATTGCGGGCGGCGTCCTGGTCGTGCGGTCATCGACGCCGCCGGCGACATTGATGCCCGCCGTTAGGCGCGTGATCGCGGAGATCGACCCGCGTGTCGCGGTCGCGCGCATCGAAACCATGGATGATGTCGTCGCGGGCGCGCTCGCCGAGCCGTTGCGCCTCCGGTTTTTCCTCACGGTGTTCGCGGTCATCGCGCTCGTGTTGGGCACGATCGGCGTGTACGGCGTGGTCTCGTACGCCGTATCGCGCCGGCGCGCCGAATTTGCCGTGCGCATGGCGCTCGGTGCGACCCCAAGGCGCGTGCTGCGCGAGGTGATCGAGCGCGGGCTCGCGCCGGTGATCGCGGGGGTGGCGATCGGGATCGTCGCGGCGGTGGCGGTGAGCGGTGTGCTGCACCGTTTCCTCTATGGGTTAGGCGCGGCCGATCCGGTGAGCCTCAGTGCGGCCGCCGGCGCGCTGCTCGCGGCCGGCGTCGCGGCGGCGCTGGTGCCGGCGTTCCGCGCGGGACGGACGAGCCCGGC
>DATEKK010000215.1:0-26050 GCA_035277485.1 Gemmatimonadaceae bacterium | reverse complement strand
CCGAGATTCCGCGCACGTCGAACGGCAAGCTCCGAGCGGTCATCTGCGAGCTGCCGGAATCGGAACGCGCGCGTCTCAGCGCCTCCGCGGTTCGCCGGTGAAGCTCACGATTCTCACGCAGTACTATCCGCCCGAGATCGGCGCGCCGCAGCGCCGGCTCTCGAGTCTGGCGCGACACTTCGTACGCGCGGGGCACGAGGTGCGCGTGGTCACCGCGATGCCTAACTATCCGCGCGGCGAGATCTACGCGGGCTACGGCGGGGCTGCGCGCCGAGAAACCATCGATGGCGTGTCCGTGCTTCGCACGTGGATCGTGCCGACGCAGCGGACGACCTACGCGCATCGCCTGGCCAACTACTTCTCGTTCGTCGGCTCATCGGCGGCGATCGGCACCGCACTGGAGCCCGGCCGCGCCGACTATTTGTTGGTGGAGAGTCCGCCGCTCTTCCTCGGTATGAGCGGCACGTGGTTGAGCCGGGTCCAACGGGCGCGCTTGATCATGAACGTGAGCGATCTGTGGCCGGAGAGCGCGGTTCGGTTAGGCGTGGTGCGCGACGGGAGTCTGGTGCACCGCGCGAGTGCCAGGCTCGAACGGTGGTGCTACCGGCGTGCGTGGATGATCACGGGGCAGAGCCGCGAGATCGTGGCCGACATCGAAGCACGCATGCCCGGCCGGCGCACGTATCATCTCTCGAACGGCGTCGAAGTGAGCGAGTTCGGGCCCGAACATGCCGACCGCGAGGCGCGCGCGGCCCTCGGCAGCACTGGCGACGGAACGTGCCTCGCGTTATACGCTGGATTGCACGGGATCGCGCAGGGGCTGCCACAGCTTCTGGCAGCCGCTTCGATGCTCCAGAGTGAGGGGGCGCCGATGGACATGGTGTTCATTGGCGATGGTCCCGTGAAGCAGGCTTTGCAGCGTGAAGCCGCGGCCAAGGGACTCGAGCGCGTACGCTTTCTCGACGCGAAGCCGCCCGCTGCGCTGCCGCCGCTCCTGGCGTCGGCCGACATCCTGCTGGTACCGTTAGGCATGCCGATTCGGGGCGCCGTGCCGTCCAAGTTGTACGAGGCGATGGCGTCGGGGCGGGCGGTCGTGCTCGTCGCAACCGGGGAGGCGGCCGGCATCGTGCGCGAACACGATGCCGGCCTGGTGGTCGAGCCGGGCGACGTCCCAGCCCTGACTGCCGCGCTGCGGACGTTGCGCGATGATCCAGCTCGCCGCCGTGCGTTAGGCGAAAACGGCCGGCGCGCCGCCGTGCGGTACTTCGACCGGAGCGGCATCGCGGCGCGCTTCATCGACACGTTGGAGGCGGCGCTCCCGTGAGCGAGCCGTCCGCGCAGCGCGAAGAACAACGCATCCGGAGCGTGTACGCGCGGCGCACGGACACGGCCAGGTACTCGTGGTTCTCGAGCGGACAACAGCTCATGCTGCAAGGCGCGGCGCGCGCGCTCCTCGACGCGCTCCGCCGCGCCGGCGTATCGCGATTGGATGAGGTGCGCGTACTCGAAATCGGCTGTGGCAGCGGGCACTGGCTGCGCGAGCTCGTGCAATGGGGCGTCAGGCCATCTCGCCTTACCGGCATCGATCTCATCGCCGATCGACTTCGCGATGCGCGCGCGTGTTGCGCGCCGGACGTGCAGCTGGCGGCGGCGAGTGCGGCGTCACTGCCGTTCGCGAGCGCGACGTTCGACATCGTCCTGCAATCGACGGTGCTCACATCGGTGCTCGACGCGACGGTTCGCGAACGAATCGCCGCCGAGATGATGCGCGTGCTCAAGCCCGACGGTTTGGTGTTGTGGTACGACTTCCTCGTCGACAATCCCAGGAATCGTGACGTGCGCGGCGTGGATCGTCGCGAGCTGTCGCGGCTCTATCCGGGATGGCAGCTCGACGTGCGGCGTGTCACGCTCGCCCCCCCGGTCGCGCGGTTCCTCGCACCCAGGATGTGGACGGTGGCGGCGGCCTTATCCGCCCTTCCGTTTCTGTGCACCCACTATGCGGGAACGTTGCGTCGCATGGCACGTTGAGTGGCGAAGCAGCGACTCGCTGTGGCGATGCCACAACAGTTCGCGCATCGATGCCACCGTCGGTTTCCACTCTCAAAATTGATCCTGCCTACAGGGCCGTAACGCGTAAGTCTCGGCAGTTTCTGCTGCATTGACCCATGCATATGTCGCCGATAGAGTGTGGCCGCTCGTGCGTTAGAGCACTCTAACGGATCGGCCCTTGGTTTGCCGAGGATGCAGGGGATTCGGAACGATTTTTTTCACCGGACCTGGAGCACATACGGATGTACTCGTCGGACTCAAAGGTTCACGCTGTTTCGAACACGACGGATGGACGGTCGGCGCCGACAGGTTCTGCTGCCCCGGGGCATCGTCGAAGCCTCGATCGGACGGCGCAGATCGCCACCTACCGTGAAGTTCCGCAGCGCGTTCGCCGGGTTTCGTCGTCGACGTACACGCCGCGTGAACACTTCCTTGCGTTCTCGCCGCCGCTCATTGGAGAGGAAGAGATCGACGAGGTGGTGGACACGCTGCGCTCCGATTGGCTGACGACGGGTCCCAAGACGCGCCGCTTCGAGCAGGATTTTGCGCGCTACGTGGGCGCCAACGATGCGCTCGCGCTCAACTCGTGCACCGCGGGCCTGCATACGGCGCTGGCCGCGTTAGGCATCGGGCCGGGCGACGAAGTGATCACGACGCCGATGACGTTCGCCGCAACCGTGAACGTGATCGAGCACGTGGGTGCGCGGCCCGTGTTGGTCGATGTCGAGCCCGATACCCTGAACATCGATCCTGTTGCCATCGAGCAGGCGATTTCGCCGAGGACGCGGGCGATCGTCGCGGTGCACTACAGTGGGCATCCGGCGGATCTGGATGCGATCGAGGAGCTGGCGCGCGAAAACGATCTGTTCGTAATCGAAGACGCGGCGCATGCGTTGCCGGCGCGCTACAAGAACCGCATGATCGGCGAGGGCCGCAACCCGACGGCGTTCAGCTTCTACGCGACGAAGAATCTCACGACCGGCGAAGGCGGCATGCTCACGGGGAGCGACGAGTTTCTCGAGCGTGCGCGCCCGTTCAGTCTCCACGGCATGACGCGCGATGCGCTGAGCCGCTACGCGAAGGGAGGCAGCTGGCGATACGAGATTCTGTCGCCCGGCTTCAAGTACAACATGACGGACATTCAAGCCGCCATGGGGTTGTGCCAGTTGCGCAAGCTCGAGTGCTTCGACGAGCGGCGCCGCGACATCGTCGGGACGTACCACGATGCATTCGCCGGTGAAGATGCGCTGGAGCTGCCGGTCGAGCGGCACGATGTGCGTCACGCCTGGCATCTGTACGTGTTGCGGCTGCGGCAGGACGCGCTGCGCATTGGCCGCGATGAGTTCATCGACGAACTGACCGCGCGCAACATCGGCACGTCGGTGCATTTCATCCCGGTGCACCTGCATCCGTACTATCGGGACCGGTACGGCTACGACGAACAGGATTTCCCAGTTGCGGTCGGCAATTTCGAGCGCATGCTCAGCCTGCCGTTGAACCCGCGTTTGACGTCGACCGACGTCGGCGACGTCATCGAGGCCGTTCTCGACATCGTTCATACGTATCGTAGGTGACGCACATGAAGCGTGTCGTCGATGTCGCGCTGTCCGTGCTCGCCCTGGCATTGTTGTGGCCGCTGGGGCTGGTGATTGCGGCGGCGGTGACGTTAGGCGACGGCGGTCCAGCGTTCTTTCGACAAGAGCGCGTCGGCCGCGGCGGCCGCACGTTCCGCATGTGGAAATTCCGGACGATGATCGTCGGGGCGGAACGTAGCGGCCGCCACCTCACCGTGGGCGACGACCCGCGTGTGACGCGTGTGGGCGCGGTATTGCGCCGGACGAAACTGGATGAGCTGCCGCAGCTGGTCAACGTCCTGCGCGGCGAGATGAGCCTGGTGGGCCCGCGACCCGAGGTCCCACGCTATGTCGCGTTCTACAATGCCGAGCAGCGCCCGGTGTTGCGCCTAACGCCCGGCATCACGGACCCCGCCTCGCTTCGCTACCGCGACGAGAGCGAGGAGCTCGCGGGGTCTGCCGAGCCGGAACGGATGTACGTCGAACACATCATGCCGGAGAAGATTCGGCTCAATCTCGCCTATGCGGCGCGCGCGACGTGGCGCAGCGACCTGGGCGTGATCTGGTCGACGCTGCGGATGCTGCTCACGCCCGGACGATCGCGCAGCGCGCAGCCAGGATCGGCGCCGTCGGCCGACGATCCAGCAAGCGGGTCGATGGCGCGATCCGCCGTCGGCCGATAGACCGCTTGCCGCTTCACTGAACCGTACGCCCGGACATGCTGCCTCCTTCGCTCATTCGGTATCGCCGTCCTCTCGTCTTCAGCGCGCACGCCGCGCTGACGGTCATCGCGTATGCCGCGGCGTTTGCGTTGCGGTTCGATGGCCAGGTGCCGATGTCGGCGGTGCGGGCATTCGGCGACACCGTGCTGGTGCTCGTCGCCATGCGGCTGGCGTTGTTCACGCTGTTCGGCATGCACCGCGGTTTCTGGAAGCACTTCAGCCTGCACGATCTCATCACGCTGGGGAAAGCGGTTGGGTTAGGCACGCTCTGCTTCGGCGCCGGTCTGTGGGCGCTGGGCGAGCTCGGCGCCGTGCCGTCGTCGGTGGTGCTGCTCGAGGGCATGTTGACGCTGATGCTGTTAGGCGGAACGCGGCTGGCCGTGCGGTATTCTCTCGAAGGGCGCCTCAACAAACGCGCGGCGACGTGTCGCCGCGTGCTGGTCGTCGGTGCCGGCGAAGCGGGTGAACGGCTGCTCAGACAACTGAACCATGACGCCGACCGCGCGCTCCGGGTCGTCGCGCTGGTGGACGACGATCCCGGCAAGCAGCGCCGGTCGCTCCACGGGATTCGCGTAGCCGGACGGATTCGCGATCTGCCCGACATCGTCGTGCAGCACCGGATCCAGCTGGTCGTAATCGCGATCTCCAGTGCGACGCCGGATCAGATGCGCCAGATCGTGGAGCACTGCCTGGCGGTGAAGGTCGAGTTCAAGCGGTTGCCCTCGATGCGCGAGATGCTGGAGGGCAGCGCCAAGCCCGGCGCGCTCGCCGCCATCGAGCTCGAGCACCTGCTCGTGCGCGAGCCGGTGACGTTCGACGAGGAGCGAGTGTCGCGCGACGTGGGCGGCAGCGTGGTGCTGATCACGGGCGGCGCGGGATCCGTTGGCTCGGAGCTCGCGCGGCAATTGGCGCGGGCGAAGCCGGCGAAGCTGGTGCTGGTCGAGCAGGCGGAGAGTCCGCTGTATTACGTCGATCTCGAGCTCAAGCGGACGCATCCCGAGATCGAGGTCGTGCCGATCGTGTCGGACATCACGGACCGATCGTCGCTCGAGCGGATCTTCGAGCAGTATCAACCGGAGCACGTGTACCACGCGGCGGCCTACAAGCACGTGCCCCTGATGGAAGCAAACGTCCGCGAAGCCGTTCGCAACAACGTGCTCGGCACGCTCTATGTGGCGGAGTGCGCGGCGCGTTGGGCGGCGCGCAAGTTCGTGCTGATTTCCACGGACAAGGCGGTGCGACCGTCGAGCGTGATGGGCGCCACGAAGCGCGTCGCCGAGCGTATTGTGTTAGGCTGGCCGTCGCTGCGCTCGTCGAGCACCGAGTTCTACGCGGTGCGATTCGGCAATGTGTTGGGCAGCGAAGGGAGCGTCGTGCCGCTCTTCCACCGCCAGCTTGCGTTGGGCGGGCCGCTCACGGTCACCCATCGCGACATCGAGCGCTACTTCATGACGATCACGGAAGCCGCGCAGCTGGTGCTGCACGCGGCGACGCTCGACGATGCCGCGGGCCGCATCACGATGCTCGACATGGGGAAGCCAATTCGGATTCTGGATCTGGCCGAAAACCTCGTGCGCCTCTCGGGGCTCGAGCCATATCGGGACGTGCAAATCGTATTTACTGGTCTAAGGCCAGGTGAGAAGCTCAAGGAAGAGCTCATGTCGGACGTGGAGCTCGCGGTCCCGACCGGGCTCGAGAAGGTGAGCGTGGTGCAGACCGATGAAGTCGATGGGGCGACTGTGCAACAGACTGTGGGCCGCCTGCTCGCCGCGATGAATTCCGGAGATACGACCGCGGCTTTGAGCACCCTACGTGAGCTCGTCCCGGAGTGCGTGGCGCCACTTCGAGGCATGGCGGTTGCCCAGACGGCTAGCGCGCCTACGCGGCGGGAACGGGCTCCGCGCGTGCAGTCTCACACCGCGGCAGCACCAGCGTAGGGCCGGGGGTCGAGTCTTCCGCGTTCGCGGAAGTTTGCCGGACAAGCCGCTCGGTTGTAAGCTGAGAGGCCGCCGGTCCGCCGCCGCACGACTCAATGGACGGGCAGCAAAAGACGATGCCTCAATATTTGCCCCCCTCAAATCGACGCGGCATTCCCGGCGCCTACACGGCGCCGCCGGCCCGGCGTGAGCCCGATCGGAGCTTGGACGACGAAGCCACGCTCGCGCCCATGGATCTCCGGCAGATGCTGGTCATGTTGCGCCAGCGTGTCTGGTTGATCCTCGGAATCACCCTGGCGTTTGGCGGATTGGCGTCGTGGTTTGCACTGACGTCGGCGCCTCAATTCGAAGCGACCGCGACCGTTCGCCTTACGGACTCTCGCCGGCAGCTCACCGGCGGCTTGGTGGATGCGACGCCGGCGGCGCCACTCCGGCCCAGCTCGGATCCGGTGTTGTCCGAGGTCGCGGTGCTCATGAGCCGCGAGGTGGTGGGGCAGGTCGTCGATTCGATCGCGAGCTTGCGGATGCGGACGGACGGATTCAATCGCCGCGTCGTCGAGCAGTTCAGCCTTCCAGCCGGCAGTAGCATCCATCGCCTGCCGACGATCGACCTCTCCTTCGATTCGCATGGCGCGACCGCGAGCATGGACGGCGCTGCGTCAGTTCGCGCTGCCTATGGACAACCGATACGCGTGGGTGACGTGCAGTTCGTGGTGAGCGGGAAGCCCGAGGCGTCCAAGCACGGAGACCTCGTGGTGCTCAGCCGCGACGACGCGGTGGATCGTCTCGTCAAAAGCATTCATGCCAAGCCGCGTGAAGGGACGGACGTGATCGACGTGTCGTTTGCGTCGACGGACCCGGTGCTCGCGCAGCGCGTGGTGAACACGCTCGTCGCGGTCTTCCAGCAGAACAGCATCGAGGACGCGGCGCAGGAGGCGCGGTTGCGCCGGCAATTCATCGAGGGACAACTGCGGCAGAACGACTCGCTGTTGACGATGGCGCGGGTCGCGCTGAGCCAGTTCCGCTCGCAGGAGAAGGCGTACAGCGCGCGGGAGAAATTCCAGGCGCAGGCCAGCGACGTGGCGCGCGTGCAGGATCAGATTCGCGACGTGCAGATGCAGCAGCGCATGTACGCGGCGGTGCTGCAGCAGCTGCAGGCCGGGAAGGGTCGGGAGAGCCTGCAGCAGTTAGGCGCGGCGTTGTCGGCGCAGGGCGCGGCCGCGAGTCCGATCATCACGGATCAGTATCAGGCGCTGCTGCGCCTGCAGTCGGCGCGCGACTCGCTCCTCACGATGGGCGTGGCGCCGACGAACCCGGACGTCAAGCGGATCGACGACCTCGAAGGAACGGCCGTGCAACGACTGGGCTCCGTGCTCCAGGGCGTTCAGACCGCGTTGGCGCAGCGTCTCACCAACTTGCAGGGCCTCAAGACGACCAGCGCGGACGTGCTGGCCACGATCCCGGCATCGGACGCCGACGAAGCTCGCCTAACGGAGCGCGAGGAAGCCTATCAGAAGATCGCGGACCAGCTGCGCGATGAATTCCAGAAGGCACGTCTCGCCGAAGCGGCCGAAGTCGGCTCGGTGGAGATCGTGGACGTGGCGCCGCCGCCGCGCACGCCGATCGGGACGCCGAAAAACATCAAGATCATGTTCGGCGTGCTGCTCGGTTTGTTCTTCGGCTCGGGATTCGCGTTGGTGATCGAACACCTCGATCAATCGATCCGCGGCCGCGATGATGTCGAAACGACGTTGCAGCTGCCGGGTCTCGCGGTGATTCCGCGACTCGACACCGCGATCATCCCGACGCGTGTGCGCAAGGCGCTGACATCGAGCACGAACGGCTCGACGAACGGCGCGGGCAAGCAGCTCTCGGGGAAGCTCGTGACGGTGAACGACTCGCGCTCAGTCGGCGCCGAAGCGTACCGCACGCTGCGCACGAAGCTGTTGTTCTCGCGGGCACTGAGCTCGCTCAAGACGATCGTCGTGACGAGCCCGTTCGCGCAGGACGGCAAATCGACGGTGGCCGCGAACCTCGCGACGACTTTCGCGCAGCACGGGATGCGGACGCTGCTCATCGACTGCGACTTGCGGCGCCCAACGCAGCACGAAGTGTTCGGCGTCTCGAGCCGGCCTGGCCTCACGGACCTCCTCACGTCGGACGAGTTGATTCCGGGCGCGGGCCGGCGCACGAGCGTCGAGAACCTGTCGCTCATTACGGCTGGCGCCTTGCCGCCCGATCCGCCGGAGCTCGTGGGCAGCGCGCGCATGCGCGCCCTGCTCGAGAAGTTAGGCGAGACGTTCGACGTGATCGTGCTCGACACGCCGCCGGTGCTGCCGGTCGCGGACTCGGCGATCCTGGCGTCGCTGTCGGACGGCGTGCTGTTGGTGGTGCGGGCGGGACAGACGGACCGTCGCGCGGCGCAGCTCGCGGTGCAGCAACTGCAGGACGTGGACGCGCGGATCCTCGGCGCGGTGCTCAACGATCCGAACGAGCAGGTGCCGCTGTACGACAGCTACGGCTACGCCACCTACTACGGGTACGCGACTAAAGAGTGAGGGGTCGCGGTACCCGCATCCGGCGACGGCCCGGCACCGTTAGGCGCCGGGCCGTCGTGTATGGTCACGGCGCGTTGGGCGTCCACACCGGGAACAGGTTGGTGCCGTTGTCGGTGGTGAGCGCCGTGAGCCGCGCGCCGTTGGCGCCGATGATGTAGACCTGCCAGCTGCCCGCGTGCTGCGCCATGAAGCCGAGCTTGCGGCCGTCCGGCGACCAGGCGGGGAAGGTCGAGAAGTCGGTGCCGTCGGTGACGGTGACGTCGCCCGTGCCGTCGGCGGCCATCACGTGCAGCCGTGCGTTGCCGTCGGCGGGTACCACGACGTACGCGATGCGCGAACCGTCGGGAGAGTACGCCGGCGCCGTCGCGGGGTCCGCGGACTGCGTGAGTGCACGCGCGTCGGAACCGTCGGGCGCCATGGTGTAGATCTGCGCCGCGCCGGCGCGCGCACTGGCGAACGCGATGCGCGAGCCATCGGGCGACCAGCTGGGGTGCTCGTCGCCGGCCGTGTCAGCCGTTAGGCGAGTTAGGCCGGTGCCGTCGGCGTTCACGACGTAGATGGCGAGGAACCCATCGCGCGCCGACTCGAACGCGATGCGCGAACCATCGGGCGACCACGCGGGGAACCAATTGAAGCCGCCCGCGCTCGTGACGGCGTGGATGCCCGTCCCATCGCGGGTCATGGCGTAGATCTCGTAGTTGCCGCCGGCGCCGCGGTTGCTCGCAAACGCAACGTGCGACCCATCGGCGGACCAGGCGGGCGTGAGGTCGCTCGCGGTTCCGTCGCTCACGCGCGACACGCCGCTCCCGTCGCTCTCGATCGCGTACAACTCGTCGGGGCCCGCGCGCTCGGACACGAACGTCAGCGGTCGCGCCACGCACGCGATGTGAAACGTGACCGTATCGAAACCAATGGGGACGACGCCGACCGAGACGGGACTCGGCCCGTCGAGCGTGCAGTTGCCCGCGAGATTCCCGATGCCGACGCTGTGCCGCCCGAGCTCCAGCGTGGTGAATGCGTAGAGCGAGGAGTCGCCGAGTGCCACCGGCGATTTCCCATCGAGCGACACGGTGTACGGATCGACGGCGAGATCGACGCCCGTGGTGCGTGTCATCACACGTAATGCACCCCCCGACAACGTGGCATCGTGACACGCGAGCGCGGCGAAGAGCACGGGGATCGTCGCGACGGCTCGAACGATGCAAGACGTGCGGAGCAACGAGCGACGCGACGGTGCGGTGTGGAGCGACATGGGTCCTCCTCGGAGCGAGAACGCGACATCTCCGAGTAGTGGACCATTGGGGTTGCGTTCGGGTCACCGGTGTTCGCGCGCGCGCGTTTACCTGCTCGTGACGCGCGTCGTTGGGCATGCGCGTGTAAAAAAACACACGCGTCGAACCGGTCGCTTTGACAAAGAAAATTGTATGGCCGAGGTCGTATACCTTATTGGCTCCCATAGAGTAAGTTGGCCTCTGCATTGCACGCGTCGTGTAGTCCCGATGATGGAGAACGGGAGTCGACTCGAAACGAATGTCGACGACGCCGGCGCGGCGATTTGCGGCGAAGGCGATCAGAGGACAGCCTACTCGGAGGAGTGATCAACGATGGCCAGCACCAGTCACATGACCAAGAGCAATCGGGGCTTCGCGGCAATGGACACGTCGAAGCAGCGCGAGATTGCGAGCAAGGGTGGACGCGCCGCGCACGCGCAGGGCACCGCGCACGAGTTTTCGCCTGATGAGGCACGCGAAGCGGGACGCAAGGGCGGCATGGCGGTGAGCCGCGATCGCGACCACATGTCGCTGATCGGACGGAAGGGCGGCGAAGCTCGCGGTGTCGCGCGTCGCAACGGCTCGCCGAGCAACGGCGCAACCGCGCGCTTCTAGAAAGGCGGACAAGGCCGGACAAAGCCGGACAAAGCCGGACAAAGCCGGACGCTCTAGACCGATTGTGTAGGGGAAAGAGGACGACGAGAGTACCCGTTCCCGTCGTCCTCGATGTCACGGAAAGCGGTAAGGCGTAAAATCTTTCCAGAGCTGCTCGATCATCGCAGGCTGGATCGGAATGGATACGGGTTTGTCGGGTTGGGACGCGTCGACGATGCGCACTGCGTAAGTAGCGGTCGTCCCCACAGCGCGCGGCGCGAAGTCGCGAATGCGATACACGTAGATGCCTTGCATGGGCACCTGTCGTCCACTCGCGCGCATTTCATCGACATTGAGTACGGCGGGAATCCGCACCTTCTCCACCGGGATGATGGGCACGCCATCGCGCGTGATCACCATCGACTTGAAGTTGCCGCCGTCGAAGTTCTGTAGCTTGTCGGCCTCGTAGAACGGGAACGCCGCCGCTTCCGGCATCACGTTCACGATGACGACGGCGCGGCGATCGTCCAGATAGTCCCGCCAGTCGCGCCATCCTTCGATGGGATCGATGCGACGCCACTGTGCCGCCTTGCGCGGGTCGTCGTGCTTGCGCGCGGCGAGCGCTTTGTCGGCTTGGACCTGGCGCCACGCCATGACCTGCGGCGTCATGACGAGTACACGGAACGAGCCGCCGCCGGTGCGGTACACATCGAGGTCCAGTCGCGGCAGCGCGCTCACCGCATCGATCGGCGCTTTGGGGAACGGATCGGGCGGCAACACCGGCAACAGCGAGTCCGTGGGCGCGGCTGCGCCTAACGACGACAGCGCCGTGCGGGCGCGCTCGACGTCGGCGGCGATCGACGACACCGGCGTCGACGACGCGACGCGCGGTCCGGCGCTCGCGTCGGACAGCGCCAACTGGCTTTCGCGCGTGCTGTTCAGCGCGATGACGTAGCCATCGAGGTTGATGAGCGGACCGCCGGTGTTGAGCCAGTTCACGCCGGCGTCACTCACGATCGCATGATCGTCGGCCGAGCTCACGATGCCGATCGACAACACGGAGAGCCGGTTGAGCGGCGAGCCCAATGCGAGCACGCGGTCGCCGGCGGCGGGGGCCGTGCTCTTGCTGCTGTCGAAGAGCGGGAGCACCGCACAGGCGCCGCAGCGGTTCATGTTGATCGCGAGGACGGCGATGTCTTTGTCGTCGTCGGTGACGAGCGGCTTGGCGTAAACCTTGGTGGCCGAATCGATCTGGACGCGCACGTCCTCGGCGCCTTTGACGAGATGCGCGTTCGTCACGACGAGTCCCGTCGAGTCGACGAGGAATCCGGTGCCGCGCGCGGCGCCGAACACGGTGAATACGCCGCTCTTGTACTTGGCGAAGATCTCGCGCTCGACGTTCTCGTGCCTAACGGGCTTGGCCGGCGTCTTGGGCGACGCGGCGCTGTCGGCCGGGCCGGCGCTGTTCGCGGGCTGCGCACTGTCGGTAGGCGGCGTGGTCGGCGCCCCGGTTGTCGGCGCCCCGGTTGTCGTCGCGCCCGTCGGTGTCGCGGTTGCGGGCGGCGCGGCAGCGACCGTGATCGTGTCGATCATCGCGTTGCGCTGCGTGAGCTCGATCGGCCGCATGTCCTTCGAGAACGTTTGGTAGAACGCCCAATGATAGCGCGCGTTGCCGATCGTCACGCTGTGCGCGCTTTCGATGCGGTACACGCCCTCCTTGAACGATCCGTCCGCGGAGCCATCGAGGTCCGTTGACGTACGCGTGGTATCGCCGTGCGGGCCGATGATGAAGAGGTCCATCTGGGGAACGGGCCGCACCGTGAGGTCGGAGCCGACGACTGCGGCGCGAATCTTCACGGGGAAGGTCGTGTCGGGGGGCGGCGCGGCGACAACGGCCGCCGGCGGCGCTGCCGCCTTCGCGCTGTCTTCCGCCGAGGGCTTCGGGTGGTCGGGTCCGCAGACGGCCGACAGTGAATCGATGAGCGACGTGGTTGCGCCGGCATGACGGAGGCGAGTCTTCGCGTCGTCATCGAAGCTGAACGAGACGCAGTTCTGCTTGGCGAGAGACAGGACCCGCTTGCTCGGCACCTTGTTCTTGACCAGGTCCGTGATGTCGGACAGCGAGTAGGCGTTCGCGGATTGGGCGTGTGCGAGCGCTGGTAGACCAGGCAGGGCTACGAGCACGGCGCCGGCGGCGAGCGCGCGGCGCGTGCGGCGGACAGCAGTTGATGGGCGCATAGGCATCACGGGCAATCCGGTCCTGTCTGGCCGCGGCGCTCGTCGAGTTGTTTCTCGGCGCGGCACGCGGCGCGGTTGGCGTCGATTGCGTGGGAGAGATCGCGTTTGAGCGCGGCGGCCTGCGAGGTGGCTGCATACGCTTTGCCGAGTTGGCGGATCTGGTCTGTGGCCTGGCCAAATCGTACCCGGGCGCCCTCGTATTCCCCGTCGGACATGCGAGACTGTCCGACCTGGATGTTATCGCGAATGGGCGCGAGAACGGAATCCAGATCGGCAGGCGGGGGCGTTGCTTGGCTCGAGCTCGAATCGGCTGGCCCAGCGGCGACGGTCGTCGAGTTGGCGGCGGCGGTCGAGTTGACCGCGGGCGTCGTGGCCGGCGGCTTGGCGGTCGTGCTGTCGGAGCGCGGTGTCGCGGAATCGTGGTGTGCGCTGTCGCCGGCGGCCAAGGCGCCCGATCCCGTGGCGGGCCGGCCCGCTGCGGGCGCCGCGTTGGAGGCGGTTGGCGCCGGCGTCGTCGCGCCCGGCGATATTGCGTTAGGCGTGGCCGCGGCCGACGTCACCGGCGGCGGCGCCGGTTTGTTGCGCGATGTGAAGATGAACCAGCCCGCGCCGCCGCCGACCAAGATCGCCAGCACGATGAACGCCGTGAGAACCACGCGACCGGCGCCGGCGCCGTCCACCTGGGTCGGCGCGCCGGCGATGAGCGGCGTTGGGCGGCGGCCCATCGGGCGCGTGGCAGGCGGCGTGGGAGCCGACGGCGTGGGAGCCGGTTTGGGAGGCGCGGCGTCCGCCGGGACGGGGCGCTGCACCGTGGGCGCATTTGGGTGCGGGACCGCGATGGCCAGCGTTCCGGTGCTCGAGAGTGCGCTTTCCGGCATGTTGTCGACGGCGCGCACGAGATCGCGGCCGAAATCGCTGGCGTGCGCGTAGCGCTCCTGCGGCTGGCTCGCGAGCGCGCGGTCCATGACCGTTTGGAGCTCGGCGGGCCACGCGACGTCGTCCTTGATCTCGGCGAGCGTGCGCGGCCGTTCCGTTAGGCGCGCGATCATCGCCTCGCGCGACGACACGGCCGGGAACGGCAGCTGGCCGGTGAGCATGTTGAACGCCACCAAGCCTAACGAATAGATGTCGGTGCGGTTGTCGAGCGAGTCCCCCGACAATTGCTCGGGCGACATGTACTCGGGCGTCCCGATCGCCAAGCCCGTGCGCGTGACTTTCTGATCGTCGCCCGAGGTGGCCTTGGCGATGCCGAAGTCGACGACCTTGGCGACGTCTTCACCGTTGCGGCCGCGGGCAATCATGATGTTGTCCGGCTTGAGATCGCGGTGGACGATGCCCATCTCGTGCGCTGCCTCGAGGGCGTCCGCGACCTGGCGCGTGATGTCGGCGGCCTGTATCGCGGTGAGGGCGCCCTGTCGCTCGATCATTTTGCGCAGCGGCTCGCCATCGATGAATTCCATGGCGAGGTAGATGAGGCCGTCGTCCGTCTCGCCGAAGTCGTAGATCGCGGCGACGTTCGGGTGCTGGATCTGGCTCGCGTTGGAGGCTTCGCGATTGAAGCGGGCGATCGCATCGGGGTCGTTGACCATCCCCTGGTGCAGCACCTTGACCGCGCTGCGCCGCCGCATCTTCACGTGCTCGGCCAGGTAGACCTGGCCCATGCCGCCCTCGCCGATGCGGCGAACGATGTGATAGCGATCGGCGAGAACGGAGCCGACGAGGTTGCTGCCGGCCGGTGCCCGCAACGTCGACCCATCGCGCGGGCAGAAGCGCTGCTCGAAGTCATACGTCTGACCGCATTGCGGGCAGGTCTTGGCGGGGGCGTTCACGCGCTCTTCGTGGCTCTCGTGTGCGTCAGCGGGGCGCAGCGACGCGGGTGAACCATGCGTCCAGCACGCTGATGAGTCGACAACGGACGACCGCAGAATGAGACGAGGTATTTGACCTGTCTGCAACCATGGGACGGATGTTGCGAACCAAGCGGCAGACGACCGTCTCCCGACGGCCACAACCAAGATACGCAAGATGGCCGTTCTTGGACATGCCCGTCGGGGCGAATAGCGACCAGAACGGCCGCGTTCCGTGGTGTGGACCGAAGGGCTTCCCCGCTATCGCGGGCACGGGCATCTTGAGGGACTTTTTCGCGCCATCGGGGCACCTCCGGCGCGGCGGCTTCGATCACCCGGGGACTCATGTCGCGCCTAAATCGTCGCCTTGCGGGTCTTGCCGTGTGCGCCGTTGTGATCTGTCCGGCTGCACGGGGACAAGACGCGAGCGACTCAGCGGCGTATCGCGCGCTGACCCAGACGCCCGCCGGCGCGCTCGGCCCGTTGTTCGACGTGAGTGTGACCGGCGAGCGGGCGCGGTCGGCGAGCGTGGAAGTGCGCTACGGCATCATGAGCTTCGATTCCCACGAATACACGCACGATTTCGGCTTGAGCGTGGTCGTGCCGGTGGGGAGCGCGTCGCTGTCGGCGACGGGCGGATACTACTGGCCTAACTGTACGGACAACGCGTGCGACTCGCACATCATGGCGTCGTTGGGCATCGCGCAGAATCTGGTGGCGATCCCCATTGGGCGCGGCGATCAGCGGGCGACATTCGACATGGGGCTCACGTCGCAGCTCGGTTTCGCCAGACCGAGCGACACCACGCTGGTGTCGGGCTCGGTGTCGCTGCCGGTGTCGTTGGTACCGGCGCCGCGCGGGTTGCGGCTGGTGCCCTATGTCGCACCGGGCGTCGGTGTGGGGCTGGTATCGCCCGACAGCGGGACGGAGGCTGGTCTGCAATTCATGTTCGCGGCCGGCGTTGGCATGTTGGCGCACGGATTCAAGGCGAACGTGGCGCTCTCGCGTGTGTTCCTGAAGGGCGGGAACTGGCTGGTCGGCGTCGGGATCGCGATCGGCGATCATTGAGCGCGCGGGTGGTACGCGGGATGCCCGTGGTTTGCGTTAGGCGCGTGCGCTGGTGCGCGCCGGCGCGCGCACACCGCGCGATGTGACGTTCGACCCGACGGCGCACCGGTGGGTGCGCAATGCAGCGCGCAGCGGCTACGTGCTCGTGGTGCTGCTGGCGACGCTCACGCACTTCCACTTCGATGCCGATCCCGCCATGGTGTCGTGGCGCTGGCATCGGGCGCTCGTGTTTGCGACGTCGGGATCCGACGTCGTGGACGCGGCGCGCAACGTGCTGCTGTTTGCCGGCTTCGGTGCGGTGTGGCTCGTGACATCGCCCCGGCTGCATCCCTGGCGCGAAGTGGTGTGGATCACGTTCGTCGGATGCGCGCTGAGCGTGTGCGTCGAAACGGCACAGCTCGTTTCGGCGTCGCGGACGTCGAGCGTGAACGACGTGACGACGAACACGCTCGGCGCTCTGTTAGGCGCGGCCGGAGTGGTCGTGATGACGCAGGTGCTGGCGCGACTTCGCCGCCGGGCGAGCGTGACCGGCGTGCCGCTGCTGACCGTGGCGGCGTCGTACTGGTGCGCGGTGGGCGCCGAGATGTTCTCGCCGTTCTATCGGCACGGGATGAATCCGTGGGCCGGCGGGTCGATTGCCAACCGGCTCGCGAACGCGCTGCGATACGTGAAGCCGTTCACGGTGGAGCGCGTGTCGCTCACCGACATGGCGCTGTTCGCGCCCGGCGGCGCGGTGATGCAGGTCGCGCTGGTGGAGCTCGGCATGGGCAACGGCGCGGCGGCGTGGCTCGTGGCGGTTGCCGGCGCCGCGTTGTCGTACGGGGTCGAGATGGCGCACGGGATCGCCGGTCAGCCGATCGAGGTGAGCGCGATCATCGGGCACACGGTTGCGATTGCGTTAGGCGCCGTGCTCGGGTGGTGCTTCGGGCCATCCGCGGCCAGCCGGGGAAGCGAGCGCCAGCGGGCGCGCATTCTCGCGGCGGCGCTGGGTGTGCTGCTGGTGGCGTGGGCGTGGCGGCCGTTCCTGCCGCGGGTGTCGTGGCACGCGGTGCGGTCGCAGGTGACGGCGTCGCATCTCACTCCGTTAGGCGTGTTGGGCACTACGTCGGATCTGTTCGGCGTCATGGATGTGGCCGAGCAGTTTTTCCTGTACGTGTCGATCGGCGTGGTGTTGGCGGCGTGGCCGCTGCGATATCGCGGCTGGGTGGCGAACGTCCTGCCGGGCTTCTATCTCGCCGCCGTCCTCGAGGTGGGGCAAATCCTCGTCATGAACCGGGTGTTCGACGTGACCGACTTGTTGACCCAGACTGCGGCGGTGGCCGTCGGGTTCGTGGTGGCACGCCGCGCGGGGTGCGAGGCCCGGGGCGAGTTGTTAGGCGAGCGTCGTGCGGCGCCAACCGCGGGCGCCGCGGGACCGTAACCGGTTCGGCGCTTGTTCATCTTCATCCGTGGCAATACCTTACGTCGCAGCCACGGCGCGGTAGCCAAGTGGTAAGGCAGCGGTCTGCAAAACCGCTATTCGCCGGTTCGATTCCGGCCCGCGCCTCTCTCCGTTTTTTTTCACGACGTGTGCCGTGTCAGGCGGGCGCGGGTTCGCCGGCCGCGCCCTGCGCGTCGTCGCCCTTTGGGGCGGGTGCCGCGCGGGCGGATGCTTCGCTCGCCCGCCTCAGTGTGAGCGTGAATCGCGAGCCGCGTCCCGCCGTGCTGCGCACACGAAGATCGCCGCCCATGCCGTGCGCGAGGTCGCGGCTGATCGCGAGTCCGAGACCCGTGCCTTCCGTTGGGCGCTTGAGATTGCGCTGCAACTGAATGAACGGCTCGAAGATGACGCTCTGTTTCTCGCGCGGCACACCGACGCCGGTGTCGGACACGCGGAGAAAGATCAGACCCGCGAGCGCGTCGTGACTCTTTCCATCGACATCGCTCGTGCGCGATGCCGCGCGTCGCGGCGCATCGATGCGAACGCGTCCGCCGGTGCCCGTGAACTTGACCGCGTTGGACAACAGGTTGAGCAGCACCTGTCCCACCTTGTCGCGGTCGGCGCGCACGATGAGCTTGCGCGCGACGTCGACGTCGACGCTGATGTCCTTGGCGCCGAGCTGCGGCTCGACCATGGCGAGCACCTCGGCGACGCTGTCCGCCAGGCTCACATCTTCGATGTTGTATTCGACGCGCCCCGCCTCCAGCTTGGCGAAATTGAGCACGTCGTTGATCAGCGCGAGCAGGTGCTGCTCGCTGCGTTGAATGCGGGCGAGCGCCTCGCGCTGCGCATCGGTCAGGTCGCCGTGGATGCCTAACTCCAACAGTTGGGCGTGGCCCGCGATGGCATTGAGGGGTGTGCGCAGCTCGTGGCTCATGGCGGCGAGGAATGCGCTCTTGCTGCGGTTCGCCAACTGCGCCGCCGTGCGCGCCTGTTCCGCCTCCGCGCGCGCCGCGCGTTCGCGCTCGAGCAGGGACTCGCGCTCGGCGTCGTTTCGCTTACGCTCGCGAATGTCGCGCGCGACGGTCGCGAAGCGAATGGGCGCGCCGCTCTCCGGATCGACGATCGGGAAGATGACTTGGTCGACGGCGATCGAAGCCCCGGTTCGGACGTGGCGCAGATCGATCTCGCCGCGCCAGACGCCGTTACGGAGCGCCGCCGGCATCGCGACATCGAGCAGCGTGCGTCTCGAGGAGCGCGAGCTGAAGTCGGCGATCTGCTTCGCGCTCACGGGCGACGCGTCCGTTAGGCCGAGCAAGTGCCGGCCGGCGGCGTTCAGGTAGAGCAGCGAGCCGTCCAGTTCGGCGATGGCGACCAGGTCCGTGCTGTTCTCGACCAGCGTCACGAACTGCTGGCGCACCTCCTCCGCGTTGCGACGCTCGGTGATGTTCGTTTCGGCGCCGACGTATTCCTGCACCTCTCCGTGCGCGTCGAACACCGGTAGCGCGCGCATCTCGAACCACTCGAACAGGCCGTCGTGACGTCGCAGGCGATACTCGACGCGGCACGGGCCGCGCGTCGCGATCGCGTGGTGCCACGCCGTCCTGAGGCGGTTGCGATCGTCCGGGTGCGCCGCGTCCAGCCATTCCCAGCCTGCGTACTCCTCGAACGATTGGCCCGTGTACGCCGACCACGCCGGCTGCTCCGCCACGATGGACGCGTCGGCCCGGCGCGTCCACACGATCTGGGCCGACGCATCGACGAGCGCGCGATAGCGCGCCTCCGCGGCCGTGATCTCTCGAACGGCGAGCTCGCGCGCATCGCTCTCGCGCCTCAATTCGTCGGAGGATTCCTCGAGTGCCGCGCGCTGTGCCTCCAATTCGACGGACTGCTCCTGGAGCCGCTCGTTGGTCGACACGAGCTGGACTGCCTGCCGCTGCAATTGCTCGTTCGCGCGACCCAGGTCGGCGAGCGCTTCCGCGCGCTGCTCTTCCTCCTCGTACGCGCGCGCGTTGGCGATGACGCTCGCGATCTGCGTCGTGAGGAGCTCATAGAAGCCGCGATATGCTTCGTCCAGAGCGAGCAGCGAGCTCACGCCTGCCACCAAGAGGCCAGCCGGGCGCGGGGCGACATTGGATGGAATCGGCAGCACGACGGCCGTGTTGGGCGGTGCTTTCCATGCGCCGGGCGGCAGTGAGCCGAATCGGCCGGCGAGATCCTCGACGACCTCCATGCTTCCGGACGCGATTGCCCTGCGTATCGCGTGCAGCGGGTCGCCGGAGGCGCTCCCGCTCAGGTCAATGCTCCGAGGGCTGAGGCGCAGTCCTCGCTCGATGCCGGCGCATCCGGCGAGGTGAGCGCGCCGGCCGGTTTCGTCGAGCAGGTACAGGAGTGCGAAGGGCACGTCGCGCGAATGCCGCGAGAGAATGGTGGCTGCAACGGCGCACGCAGCTTCGGTCGTGTGCGCGCCCGTAACCGATCGGACGCCGAGGTCTCGCAGGAGGGCCGCGCGTCGCTCGGCGAGGACTTTCTCGGTGATCTCGTTGACGGTCGCCAGCACGCCGCCAATACCACGGTGTGCGGTGACATCGGGTACCGGGCTGTACGCGATGGTAAAGTGGCTTTCTTCGCGGTAGCCATGGCGATCGACCTCGAGCTCGATGTCTTCCATCCAAGTGGATGGCCCGCCGTTGAACGGCGCGTCGATCAGAGGTCCGATGATGTTCCAGATTTCCGGCCAGCATTCGCTTGCCGGCTGTCCCATCGACCGCGGGTGCTTGGTGCCGAGGACCGGGCGGTATGCCTCGTTGTATAGCTGCACGAAGTGCGGGCCCCACCAAAGCAGCAGCGGGAACCGGTTGGCCAGGAGGAACCCGACCATCATTCGTAGGCTGTCGGACCAGGTCGCAACCGCACCTAAGGGTGTGCGAGACCAGTCCACAGAGCGCATGACCGCGCCCATCTCGCCACCGTCGAGGAACGGATCGACAACGGGCGGTACTGGCTTCGTCGAGCTGGCAAGGCGAGACGGGCTCGGATCGTTCAATTCGAGCGTCATGCCAGAGGTGCACCTCGCGCACCGCTTCCGAGCCACACGCCAACGGCCTCGACAGAGGCCCTTGTGACACGCTTCAAGGTTGCAAGAAGGGGTCCAGCGAACGATTGCATCGCCCTATGTCGGCAGTGCCGTATGCTGATTAGACGCTCGGTCAGTGCCGAGAGTGGACGGGGGCGTCCACGCCGCGCATGGCCGTCGAGCGCAGCAGGGGGCGCGGCCGGAATCGTAGATAGACGGCGAAACCCGTTGGTGTGCGTGAGCCGTAGACGGGCTCGAGGCTCGCAGGCACCAGGTCCATCGCGACGCGACCACCGAGGCCTAACGAACCGCCGGGATAGTGCGCGATTTCGCGGATATAGCCAATGGCGAGTGATCCGACGTCGAAGCACGCATCCGGGGGCCGGTCCGTGATGTCGAGGTCCGCGGCCGTTTTGTCGACGTATTCGACGCGGGCGAATACCGAATTCCACGCGTCGAACGCGAGGTTGGATTCGGCGAGAAGGCTGTTGGACCATCGGCCAGTGTGCTCATGCTTGTTCCCGCCGTAGATGAGGGCACTGGCCCATTCGCCTCGAGACCAAACTGACCGAGTGTTCAGCGCCGAGGCGGTGATTCGCTGCTCGGATAGTGATGGATCGAGCGCTTCGGGGCTCTTCAAATAGGCGTACGACGCGCTGAGGCTCCACGTGCTCGCGGGATTCGCGGTGAAGCGAGCCGAGTAGGAGTCGAGGCTTCGGCCTTTGTAATCGAAGTCCGTGCGGTCCTGGTCCGGCTCTCGACCGTTGAAGATGGAGGTCTCGAGTTTCCACGAGCGGGAGAAGAGACCGGCGGTGATCACGCCGTAGGAAATGTGCGTGGCGTCCTGCCAATGGTGGCCGAGCGGGGCGAACGGATCGCCGGAGGCGGAGGGCCGGTGGGGGAATGCGACCGGTCCGGTCGCCGGTTCGCCGACCGGCGCGATGTACGCCTGGAACGCGAGGTCGTTGCCTAACGGATGGGCGTAGATGGCGGCCAGCTCCATGAAGAGATCGTGCGGGTGCTGGCGGTCATGGAGCGGCTGACCGTGGTAAGACTCGCCCGACTGCAGCATGAGCGGGTATCCTCCCGCGCCCACCGTCCACGGCTCGGCGCTCATCATTGCGCGGAGCTCGAGGCGGCCGTGACCGAGTGCGCGACCGGCCATCAGCATCGCCCAGTTGACGCTGCCGAACTGATCGTCGCCGCGGTGGGCGCGGTCGGCATCGTTCTGCCGATCGTAGTAGACGAACGCGCGGTAGTGGAACATGAAGTCCCAGGCGCGGGCGGCGAAGTGATTGGCCAGCATCGGCGACGCATCGGGCAGCCATGAGGTGCCCGAGCCGTCGCGGCTCATGGGGATTCCGAGGACGCCGGTCATGCGCATCGTGGAGTCGTTCATGCCGGGCATGTTCATGCCTTGGCCGTGCGCGCTGGCGGCTCGGCCAATCACGGCGACCAGGAGGAGCATCAGGATTGGCCGAGTGTCGCGAAACATCATACGTCTGATGATATGCCTAACTCGCTCCCGGGGTATCAGTCCGTCGAGCATGGCTCGTTCGCGGACCGCGTCTGATTTCCGGCGCGCCATACACCGTCCGCGTACCCTCTGGCGCCATCGCCGACGCGCGGGCGGCAAGCCAGAGCCGCAAGTGCCGCTCGGCGGATTCCGGATCGCGGTCAATGACGCCGCGCACGCACCGCGCCAGATACTGGGCGCTCTCGGAGAGCGGCTCGCCGTGATCGCTCGCCGCTGCATCGATTGTATCGAGCGAGGACGAGACCTGCCGCGCAAAGGCGGCGAGGACATTGCTGTGCGCTGCGGCGGCGATCGCCGACTCGATGGCTGCTGCCAGAGGACGGATCCCTTTGTCATCGTCGGCGTCGATCGCACCGGCGAGCGCCGTGGCCAAGCGGTCAAGATCGCTGACTTCGGCCTCGGTGCGACGCGCGGCCGCAAGCCTGACCAATCCGACGAGAATCGGCCGTTGCGCCTCGAGGAGCTCGGCGACCGGCCGATCGGTCAGACAGATTTCCGGGGCTGTCGCCGACCTCACGTAGGTGCCGTCACCCTGCCGAACGTCCACCAGGCCATCGTGCGAAAGGACAACGATCGCTTCCCGCAGCGTCGTGCGGCTGACACCGAGCTGCGCGGTGAGCTTGGCTTCCGGCGGGAGGCGCGACCCGGAAGAAAACCGGCCGGTCGAGATCTCGCTGCGCAGGTGATCGATCACTTCATCGACCAAGCGCCGTCGCGCGAACGAAGTTGGGTTAGTCATAGGGTGATACTATGTATGATGACTCGAACGGGCAATACGGTGGTCGCGTACCGCGAGCAGGCCCTGCCGCGCCAACGACTGCAATGCAACGCCAAGCTTCTCGCTCGATCTCGCGAGAGTCGATGGCGTGAAGGCCGCGTAGCCCAGGAGTAGCGCGCCACGTGCAACCGGACCTAAGCTCATCGCCGAGAGCGGCTGCGTCTCGATCCCGGTCTCGAGTGCGCGTGCCGACGCTCGCGCATCGTCGCGATGGTGGCGCAGCCAGCCGATGAGGTGCATCCCTGCATCCGACGGACCGGTCTCTAAGTGCTCGACCAACGGTCCATCGCGAATGCCTCTGAGCAGCGCATCCTGTCGCTCGGCGTACAGCGCGCGCATGCGCCGCAGGTGGCGCACGAAGTGACCCTCCGTGATGAACTCGGCGAGCACGGCCTGGTCGACCGTGGGCGACTGCCGGTCCACCACGGCGCGCGCGGCGGCGAACGCATCAACGAGCGCGGACGGCACGATCAGGAACCCAAGGCGAAGGGACGGAAACAGTGTCTTGCTGAACGAACCGATGTAGAAGACGCGAGCGTCGCGGTCGCCGGCGCCCGCATCGAGTCCTTGCAGCGACGGGAGCGGCCGGCTCGTATACCGAAACTCACTGTCGTAATCGTCCTCGAGAATCCACGCGCCTGATTGACGCGCCCACTCCAATAGTGCGAGGCGTCGCCCGACCGTCATGGTGACGCCCAGTGGATACTGGTGTGATGGTGTGATGTACGCGACGCGCGCGTTGGGCGCGAGCCGAAGTCCCTGGGCGAGATCGAGGCCCTCGCCATCGAGTGGAACGGCGACCAACCGCGCGCCGGCGGCCGAGAGCGCGTTGCGCGCACCCGGGTATCCGGGATTTTCGATCCACGCCGTGTCGCCGGGTTCGATCAACAGTTGGGCGGCCAGGTAGAGTGCCTCCTGCGATCCGCCCACGATGATCACTTGCTCGTGGCTGCAGCGCGCGCCGCGCGATACCTCGACGTAGTCGGCGATCGCCCGGCGCAGCGGCTCGTATCCGTTAGGCACACCGTAGGCGAGCAGTGCGCGCGGCGCACGCCGCCAGAGTCGCGCGGCGATCTGGCCCCATAGCGCATGCGGAAATGCGTCGAGGGCGGGCACACCAGTACGGAATGCTCGCGGTTGAAGGGCGGAGAACGAGATCGACGGTGTGGTGAGGGAAGCGAGCGCAGCACCGCGTCGCGATGGCGTCGCTGCGGCAGACGCGGGTCGCGAACGCGTTGCAGCTCGACCGTGCGCCAGGGTGCGAGATGACGGATGCGGTCCCGTCGAGAGCACGCGATCGGGAATGGTGGCGGCGACGTAGGTGCCGCCGCGCTCCTTCGCCTCGAGAAATCCTTCGGCGCGCAGCTGGTCGAACGCGAGCGACACCGTCGTGCGCGAGATGCGGAGCTCGCTGGCGAGCAATCGCGTGGACGGGAGCTGCGTGCGCGCTGCGATGCGGCCCGAGAGGATGGCGTCGCGGATATCCGCGTAGACCTGATGGTGGAGCGGTTCCTCGCGCGTGGCGTCGAGCGTGACGAGGAGGCTCGGCGCGCTGGGCACGCGGCGGCGGGCGGCGCGCCGATCGGTGGCGCGTTCGTCTGGCATGGTCTAAGTGTGAAGTTCTGGCACTTTTGATGAGTCCAGTATGCACATACGATACGGTCGCGCGAGCTCTCGCGCCAGCATTACTCGAACCGGTGCCCGGCCATGATCGCATCGCCCGCTCTCGACACGCTGTCGTCGCCGTCTGTTCAACCCGATGAACGCACCACCGCTCGCGCGATGCTGCGGGTGCACGCCGACCGTGGCGTTCCCGAGGAGGCCGCGGCGATACTCGCGGAGGGGTTGGTGGCGCACGTCGCGTTCGTGATGGACGGCCAGCCATACGTGATGCCGATGTCCTATCACTTCGATCCGGCGCGGGCGGCGCATCTGTACCTGCACGGCGGCCATCACAGCCGGCTCGTGCGGCACTTGGCGACGCGCGCGCCCGTGTGCATCGAGGTCACGCTCGTGGATGGGCTGGTGTACTCGCGCACCGCTCTCTACCACTCGGTGAACTATCGATGCGTGGTCGTATTCGGTCGCGCGGAGGCATCACCGCCGCCGGACGACGTGCAACGCGCACTGCTGCACGACATGGTCGCGCGGTATCATCCGGGTCGCACGGCGGGCCGGGACTACGAACCGGTACCGGATGCGCATCTCGGGGCGACGGCGTTCATCGACATCGCGATCGAGGAATGGAGTGCCAAGGCGCGCCGCGGCGGTCCCACGGGGCCGCTGGATGCCGATCCGACGGCGCCCGGGACGGCCGGCGTGATCGTGATCGGCTAGCCGGAGTCTCTTCGGGCGCCGCGCGGAGTGCGCCCGTATAGTGTAACTTTCAAGATTGATTCCAGCGCGAGACCATTCGTGCTGGTCGCTCCTCCGCCGATCTCCATCGTCTGAGGCGCGCGAGCGCTGTACCACGACGCAGCCGGTGCGGAGACTCCGCGAGGACCCATGCAGCGAAAGCCGACCGCGAGCGAAGGCGCGTCCGCCGAACCCGACGATGTGGGTGAGACGGAAGAAGCCCGGATCGACGATCTCTCCGGCGTTGGAACCGGCGACGCGGGCTCCCGCCTAACGCCGCAGCAGCGTGCCGCGGCGCGCCGCGAGCTCGAGCGCTTGCTCGACAAGCTCGTCGCCGACATCAAGCACCGTATTCCGGGTCCCGGGGCGCTGGCGGAGCAGAGCGAGTCGGCGCTGCTCCCGTACCGCTCGCCCGACCGCTGCGTGGTGCAGGGCGCCGATCGGGCCGTGAGCGTCTCGTGGTTTCCCGCGCAGTTCACCGACGTTTCGTTAGGCGAGCTGCAGGTGATCGAGTGGCGCGGCGTGGTGGCCGTGCGCGGCGCGGCGCGGCGGCGCGAGTCGCAAGCGGCGACGATCCTCCGTGCGGATGTCTATCGCCAGGTCCAGACGGCGGAGGGGTGGGGGTGGCAGCCCTCGGTGCCCGAGGACGCGCTCGTGCTCAGCACGGAAGATCTCGCGGCGGCCTGTCTGGCGCCGCTCCTCGTTCCACCGATCGCCGACTGAGCGATGCGACCGGGCCCGGACGACGCGAGGTCGCCCGGGCCCTGAGCCTAACGCCAGAACGCGAGTCGCGACGCCTTACGGATCGAAATCCAGGGCGTCGTCGCCGACCGCCGCGTCGTTGTCGCCGCTCACGCGGTCGACGCGCAGCACCTGCTTCATCGTCTGGCCGTTCGCAGTGATCGTGACGAGATAGTCGCCGGTCTCGACGAGGGGCGCTTGGTTGCGCCGTCCGAATCCGCCGCCCGGCAATGCGCCGCTCGACCGAAGCGCCGTGAAGATCTCGCCTAACACAGCCTGGTCGAT
>DATEKK010000214.1:0-14120 GCA_035277485.1 Gemmatimonadaceae bacterium | reverse complement strand
TCCGGCGCCGCACGAGAACGGCGGCCGCCCGCGTTCCTCGCCGCTCGCCCGCCGCCTCGCCTCGGATCGCGGACTCGACCTCGGCCAGGTCCAGGGTTCAGGGCCCGGTGGGCGCATCATCAAGCGCGACATCGAGGCCGCCATCGCCGCCGGGCCGGCCGCGATGGGACCGTCCGCCGCGCCGCGCCCCGCGGCCGCCGGCGACTATACCGACGTGCCGCTCACGCAGATCCGCAAGACGATCGCCCGCCGCCTAACGGAGTCCATCGGGCCCATCCCGACGTTCTACCTCACGATGGAAGCCGACCTCACGCGGACAGCCGAGCTGCGGAACGCGATGGTCGAAGCGGGCAACGAGTTCAAGGTGTCGTTCAACGACATCATCCTCAAAGCGGTCGCGACGGCCCTCGCCCGGCACCCCGAGGTCAACGCGCATTGGTTAGGCGACCGCGTCCGTCAGTTCAACCGCGTGCACCTCGGCATGGCCGTCGCCATCGAGGACGGCCTCATCACGCCCGTGCTCTTCGACGCCGACCGCAAGGGACTGGGCGAGCTGTCCCAGGAAGCGCGGGAGCTGGCCGCGAAAGCGCGCGCGCGCAAGCTCACGCCTAACGAGTACACGGGCTCCACGTTTTCCGTCTCGAACCTCGGCATGTTCGGCATCGACCAGTTCACGGCGATCATCAATCCGCCGGAATCGGGCATCGTCGCCGTCGGCGCAGTCGAAGACAAACCCGTGGTGGTCGACGGCCAGGTCGTTGGCCGAAAGCGCGTGCGCTTCACCATGAGCTGCGACCACCGCGTCATCGACGGTGCCACCGGCGCGCGCTTCCTGCAAGACGTGCGGCGCATGCTCGAGAACCCGCTGATGATCGTGTATTGACCGCACGCCTACTTTTCGCACAACCTCGACCCCAAGACCACTCATGGCTTCGTACGACGTGATCTTCATCGGCGGCGGTCCCGCCGGATACGTGGGCGCGATCCGATGCGCCCAACTCGGCATGTCCACCGCGGTCGTCGAGCGCGAGGGCCTGGGCGGCACGTGCGTGCTCTGGGGATGCATCCCCGCGAAGGCGCTGCTCGAGAGCGCGGCGCTCGCCGTGCACGTTCAACACGGTGAAACGTTCGGCGTTACCGCGGGCGATGTGAAGCTCGACTACGGCGTCGCCATGAAACGGTCGCGCGCGGTGAGCCAACAGAATTCCAAGGGCGTCGAATTCCTGTTCAAGAAGCACAAAATCACGTGGATCAAGGGCACGGCGCGGCTCGCGGGCAAGAAGAGCGTCGCCGTCAAGAACGCCGACGGCAAAGAGGAGACGCACGAGGCCAAGAAGGCCATCGTGATCTCGACCGGATCGCGCGTGCGCGGTCTGCCGCAGGTTGGTCTCGAGCTGAACAAGACGACCGTCCTCTCGTCCGACGAAGTCCTCGTGCTCGAGCGCGCGCCCAAGACGATGGCGGTGATCGGTGCCGGCGCGGTGGGCTGCGAATTCGCGGACGTCTTCTCGGCGTTCGGCACGCAGGTGACGCTCATCGAAGTCCTGCCGTCGCTGCTGCCGCTCGAGGACGCGGAGGTGTCGGCGGAACTCACACGCAGCTTCAAGAAGCGCAAGATCGATGTGGTGACCGGCGCGAAAATCGGCTCGGCCAAGGTAGCCAAAGATTCCGTGACCCTCACGGTCGACGTGAAGGGTGAGAGCAAGGCCATCACGGTCGAGAAGGTGCTCGTCGCCGCGGGGCGTGCGCCTAACGTGGACAACATCGGCCTCAAGGAAGCCGGCGTGCAACTCACCGAGCGCGGCTTCATCAAGATCGACGCGCGCATGGCGACCACCGCCCCAGGCATCTACGCCATCGGCGACGTGGCCGGCCCGCCGATGCTCGCGCACAAGGGATCGCGCGAGGGCATCGTGTTCGCAGAAACCCTCGCCGGCGTCGAGCACGTGCAGTCTATGAACTACGGCAACGTTCCTAACGCGACGTACTGCCACCCCGAGGTGGCGTCGGTGGGTGCCACCGAGCAGCAGCTCAAGGACAAGAACGTCGCCTACAAGGTGGGCAAGTTCCCGTTCTCGGCCAACGGGCGCGCGCGCACCGCCGGCGAGACCGAAGGCTTCGTGAAGATTCTCGCCGACCCCAAGTACGGCGAGATCCTGGGTGCGCACATCATCGGCGCGCACGCGACGGAGCTGATCCACGAGCTGGTGGTGGCGCGCGAGAACGAGCTCACCATCGAGGAAGTGGACCTGGCCATCCACGCGCACCCTACGCTCTCCGAGGCCATCGCCGAAGCGACGCTGGATGCGATGGGCCGCGTGATCCACGCCTGAGGCGCGGCGGCGGCTTCGTCAGCGGTGAACCCGGCCGCTCCACGGATCGAGGATCGGGACGCCCCGCCGGCTGCAGTCGGATACGTTGCGGGTGACGAGGTGCAGGTCGTGCACCTGCGCCGTGGCCACCATGAGTCCGTCGATCACGGGGAGCGGTCTCCCTTCGCGAAGGCCCGTCGCAGTAAGGCGGCCCCAGGCCATTGCGACGGCGTCATCGATCGGGAGCAGCCGGCCGAGAAACTGCCGCGGGAGCTTCGTCTGTACCCATTGCGTGAGGCGCGCTCGTCGGGCGCCGTGCGCCATCATGGCGATGCCTTTCTCGAGCTCGCCTAACGTCAGCACGCTGAGCCACAGATCGATCGGTGACTGCCCCCTGCTCCACGCCACGACGTTCGCGTCGGGCGCCGGGCGTACGAGCTCGGACAGCACGTTGGTATCGAGCAGATAGGTCATGCGTCCGCATCGCGCGCCGCTCCGTTAGGCGGCTGCGCGCGCCTCAAAGGTCGACGTCGCGCCCGAGGTCCCGCGCCCTGGCAAACGGATCGGCGATTGGCGCGCCGGCGCGCCCAGTGGACATGGCCTCGGCGAGCGGCGACTCGCGCAGAAAGTCCACCAGATTGGCCGGTGTGAGCAGTTGCTCGTAGTCGGCCCTGGCGATCACGACCACCGCATCGCCCCCGCGCCCGCGGGTGACCAATTGGGGCCGATGCCGCAAGGCGCGTCGAACGACTTCGCTGAAGCCGTTTTTCGCCTTTTCGAGCGTCCACCGTTCCATGACCGCCTCCGGCATCGGGAGATACTAGCTAGACTGGCTAGCTCTTTGAACGATACTAGCTGGACTGGCTAGACGGCAAGTCGTGCCGGGCGGGCACCGCCGCCCACCGGCCAAGATCGCCATGGTCGCCGCCTGTGTTCGAATCTATTCTTTCACCAACGGACCACTCCATTCCCAATGCGGCCTCTCGACATCATCCATCTCGGGCTCCGCCCCTACCGCGAGATTCTGGAGCTCCAGCGGGCAGTAGCGCGCGCCAGGATCGCGCGCGACGTCGAGCACGACGTGCTGCTGCTCGTCGAGCACCACCCCGTGGTCACGCTCGGCCGCACGGCGAAGGCGGCGAATCTCGTGGCAACACCAGAGCTGCTCGCCGCACGCGGCGTCGAGCGCTTCGAGGTCGAGCGCGGCGGCGACGTCACGTTCCATGGTCCCGGTCAGCTCGTGGGCTACCCGATCATCGACCTCACCGGTCACAAGAAAGACCTCCACTGGTACCTGCGCCAGCTCGAGGCCGCGCTCATTGCCGCACTCGGCGACTGGCAGATTCCCGCCGAGCGCAATCAGGGCCTAACGGGCGTCTGGACACAGGGCCGCAAGATCGCGTCGATCGGCGTGCACGCCCGCGACTGGGTCACCTGGCACGGCTTCGCGCTCAACGTGTCGGTCGACCTGTCGTACTTCGATCTCATGGTGCCGTGCGGCATCAGCGGCGTTGTGATGACCTCGATGGAGCTGGAAACCACTCGCCGCATCCCGCTCGCCGACGTCTCGACCGCCGTCGCCCGCTCGCTCGGCGACGCGTTCGGTCTCGAGCCTCACGACTTCGCCGAAGAGCTGCTTTGCCATCTCGCATCCGCCGCGGGGTGAGCGGCCCGAGACTCTCAATCACGAGGCGGTTGCCAAATAGCATTCGAGGCAGGTCCAGGTGACCCGGGCCAGGCATCTACGCTCATGAGGAAACGGGCAAAGCACGGACGAAGCGGGCGAGCACGGACCGCTCGGCTGCAGAGCAATGCGCTTACCGCCAGGGACAGCAAAAAGGCTGTTGTTTCAACAAAAACAAAGACCCCGCTCGCTCTGCCTAACACAGATTCGGTATCACCCAGAGCTCCGATTTACACACAAAACTGCACTTGACCCGCGGTGCGATGTGCTCACCGCCGCGGTCGAGCGGTCCGTGCTCGTCCGCTTCGTCCGTGCTTTGCCCGTTTCCTCATGAGCGTAGATGCTCTGACTTTGCCTATATTTCCCCATGATCCCCGATCCCCTGCCGCTCGTCGACGCGATTCCTCACGATCGCAATCGCATCCCGCCGCGGCAGGCAATCACGAAGAAATGGCCGGTGCTGCACTACGGCGACGTCCCGCGCGTGGACCTCGCCACGTGGCGCTTCGAGGTGTTCGGGTTGGTCGACAATCCCTTCTCGCTCACGTATGACGAGCTCCTCGCCCTGCCCCATCAGGACACGGACTGCGACATCCACTGTGTGACGCGGTGGAGTCGTCTCGACAATCGCTTCGAGGGCATTCCGGTGCAGGACGTGCTGCGCCGCGCGCAGCCGAGGCCTGAGGCGACGTACGTCCTCGTGCACGCGGAGCAGGGATATACCACCAACTTGCCGCTGAGCGATCTCGATCGGCCCGAGAACCTCCTCGCCTTCCGCCACGACGGAGCCGATTTGACTCCCGAGCATGGCTGGCCCCTTCGGCTGCTCGTGCCCCACCTGTATTTCTGGAAGAGTGCCAAATGGGTGCGCGGATTCGAGCTCCTCGACTTCGACATGCCCGGCTTCTGGGAGCAGAACGGGTATCACATGCGCGGCGACCCATGGCGCGAGGAGCGCTACGGCAGCATGTATGTGGACCAAGTTGCAATCAATCGGTACAGGAACAGCTCGAAAAAGTAGGTATCGAACGGGAAACCGACTCCTCATCAGGCCTCAGTGTCTCTCGAGTCCCGTCAACAATCGCTGAACGCAGCGCAGCTGGCCGCCGCCCAACACGGTGACGGCCCGCTCCTGATCATCGCCGGCGCGGGAACGGGGAAAACACGCACGCTGGTGCACCGCGTGGCGCACCTCGTGGCGAGCGGCGTTAGGCCGCACCGGATTCTGCTGCTCACGTTCACGCGCCGCGCCGCGCAGGAAATGCTCGAGCGCGCCGTGCGCCTCGTGGGCGGCGCCACGGAACGCGTGCACGGCGGGACGTTCCACGCCACCGCGCATCGCCTGCTCCGCGCGTACGGCGAAGCCGCCGGCATCGCCAAGGATTTCACCATCCTCGATCAGGGCGACGCCATCGACCTCATGGGCATCGCGCGCGCCCGGTTAGGCTTCGGCCAGCGCGCGTCGCGATTCCCGAAAAAGGAAACGCTGCACCACGTGTACTCGCGCCATATCAACACCGACATCCCGGTGGACGATGTGCTGCGCGACGAATTCCCGCAGTTCGCCGACGACGCGCCCGAGGTGCGCCGCGTGTTCGCCGACTACACGGCGCGCAAAGAAGAGCGCAACCTGGTCGACTATGACGACCTGCTGCTCTTCTGGGCCGGCATGCTCGAGGGGTCGCCCGACCTCGCCGCGCGTATCGCGGGTCTCTACGACCACGTACTCGTCGACGAATACCAGGACACAAACCTGCTACAGGCGCGCATTCTGCGCGGCATGTGCCGCACGCACCGCAACATCACCGTGGTCGGCGACGACGCGCAGAGCATCTACGCGTTCCGCGGCGCGAATGTCCGCAACATTCTCGACTTCCCGCAGCAGTTCACCGGCGCGACCATCGTCACGCTGGAGACCAACTATCGCTCGACGCAGCCCATCCTCGACGTCACCAACACCGTCATCTCGCGCGCGCGGGAGCGCTACACGAAGAACCTGCGCACCGATCGCTCGGGCGGCGATCTCCCGGTGCTCGTCACCGCGCGCGACGAGCACGACCAAACGCGATGGGTAGTGGACCGCGTCCTCGAGCTCCACGAGAACGGAACGCCCCTGCGTGAGATCGCGGTGCTCTTCCGCGCCGGCTACATGTCGGCGGACCTCGAGATCGAGCTGACCAACCGGAAAATCCCGTTCGAGAAATGGGGCGGCCTCAAGTTCCTCGAGGCCGCGCACGTGAAGGACGTGCTCGCATTCCTTCGGTTAGTCGAGAATCCGCGCGACGAGGTGAGCTGGTATCGCGTGCTCCTGCTGCTGCCGGGCATCGGCGACGCTACCGCACGCGCCGCTGTCGAGCGTATCGCCGCGCACGCGTGGGATCCGCGCGCGCTCGCCGCGTGTACGCCGCCGCCGCGTGCGCGCGCGGCGCACGAGTCGCTCGTCAAGTTGCTGGATGCGCTGGGCGAGCCGGGCGCGGCGCGCGCGTTGCAAACGGTGAGCGGAGAGATCGCGCTCGTGCGGCGCCTGTACGACGACATTCTGCGCGAGCGATACGACAACGTCGAGCCGCGGCTGGCGGATCTCGATCAGCTCGAGGTGATCGCGGGCAATTTTCCGTCGCGCGCCGTGTTTCTGAGCGAGCTGGCGCTGGAGCCACCGTCGGGCACGCAGGACCTGGCCGGTCCCGACGACCGCGTGGACGACGCCCTCATCCTGAGCACGGCCCACAGTGCCAAGGGCCGCGAATGGGACGCGGTCTTCATCATCTGGGCCGTGGATGGCTGGTTCCCGTCGTCGCGCGCGCTGCGCGATGATGACGAAGCCGAGGAAGAGCGGCGCCTCATGTACGTGGCGATGACGCGCGCGCGGCACCAGCTCGCGGTGATTCACCCGCTCAACACGTACAGTTCACGCTGGGGATCGGAGTACACCATCGACCAGCTGTCGCGATTCATCGACGGCGGCGTGCGCGAGCGCATGCGGCGCACGGCCGCCGCGCCGGCCGAGGCGCCGCCTAAGCCTAACGCAACGGCTCCGGTGGCCGGCCCGCCACTCGACCTCCGGGCGCTGGTGCGCGGTCGCTTCGGCGCCGGCAGCGCCTAACGGAGCGCGGAGTCGCCGGGCGCGGCCGTGCCGGTTGCAGGCGACGGGTGCGTCTGGAGCCAGTCCCGCACGGCGCCGTACGGATCCTTCGGCCGCGACTTGGCGAGCGCGATGATCTCGATCACGGCGCGGTGCAAATCGCCGCCCTCGCGATCGAGCACGCCGTCGAACAAGTCGAGGCCCGTGCGATAGACGCGCCGCGACAAGACGATGGCGTTGTTGAGCACCAGCCGCACGCGCACCCCCGGCGGGATGCCGGGCAGCCGCGGCAGGACGTCCTGAAAGAAGTGCGCACGCGCGTGCGCGAACACCGTATCGCGCGCCGTGAGCCGATCCCGTTTGCTCGCCGGATGGGCCTTGAATGCCGAGTCGAGCGCGTTGAACACGCCCTGCCAGAACGCGCCTAACGCACGGTCGCGCGCCCAGTCTGCCTCGCTCTCGCGCAGGTGCAGCGTGTCGCCCCGCGCCTCGAAAAACCGCATGGCCCCGTGCGCGCCCACGAAGTTGGCGAACGACTCGTTGAACACCGCCTGCCCCGGCGCATAGAACGTGTTGTGCGTCAGCTCGTGGATCACGGTATTCGCCAGACTCGCCGAATCCTCGTGCAGCGTCGTCGACACCACCGGGTCCTCGAACCAGCCCAGCGTGCTGAACGCCGACGCCGGCCGCACGTACGTGTCCAGTCCCTCGGACTCGAGCGACTTCGCTTCGTCGAGCGCGCCGCTCGTGGTGAAGTAGCCCTTGTAGGGAACGCGCCCCACGATCGGGAACCACCACGTGTACGGCCGCAACCGATCGCGATACGCCGCGCCGACCACGAGGACGAGCGTGTCCGAGTCGAGCTTGCTGTACGTGGTGAAGCTCTCGTCGGCCTCGAGGTGGAGCGAATCGGCGGCGAACGTCCGCGCATCGAGCACCAGCTCGAGCTTGGCGCGTGTGTTGGGATCTGTCTTGGGCGACGCGACCAACTCGCGAATCGGACGCCGCCTGGCCAGGATCTTTCCCTCCTCCCACCCCGCGCGCGCGAGATACCGGCCAATGGGCGTGATGACCAGAAACGCCACGATGAGCACGACGATCGCGAGCAGCGTCCGCCGCACGATGCGTGCGGGAAACTTCACGAAGTGGACCCGTCCAAACGCGGCGCGATACCATCGCGCTTCATATCGACCTCGACCATGCGTTCTGGGATCACCTCACCGTGCCCGAAGGGAAGGACGATGCGCGCTCGTCGCGCGCCGCCCGTGCAAACCTACGGGCTGCGCGAGCGCGACGTGAGGGCTAACGGGAGGCGCGCGTGGAAGGCTTCTTCGCTCTGTCGTGAAGGATAACTACAAGGATAAGAACAGGGATAACTACAGGCATTGCTCGGCTGCGCCAAGGAAGAACGATCACAATGGCAAGGGAGTTTTTGTTGAAAAAGGCCTTCACAAGAGAGCGAAGAAGCCCTCCACGCGCGGAGTGGACCCACCGTCGGCGCCTTATCGTCGGCCCTCGCGGCGGCTATACTACGGTAGCGTCACGCGCTTCGTCCTGAGCCCGCGCGAGTGCCGCCCGTCGACGCCACAAGCCCACACCCGATGTCCTTCGTCCATCTGCACTGTCACTCCGAGTATTCGCTGCTCGACGGCGCCAATCGGATCGACGACCTCATCGCGCGGGCGCTCGAATTCGAGCAGCCCGCGCTTGCCATTACCGACCACGGCAACCTCCACGCGGCCTTCGAGTTCCAGGAGAAAGCCAAGAAGGCCAAGCTCCGCCCCATCATCGGCATGGAAGCGTACGTCGCGCCCGGCGATCGTCGCGAACGGACGCGACCGCGCCCTGGGGCCAAGCCGTACTTCCACCTCATCATCCTCGCCGAGAACGAGACCGGGTACCGCAACCTGGTAAAGCTGTCGTCGCTGGCCTACACCGAAGGCTTCTACAGCAAGCCGCGCGTCGACCGCGAGCTGCTCGCGCGCTATCGGGACGGACTCGTCGTGTCGTCCGCGTGCCTCGCCGGCGAGATCGCGACGCACCTCATGGACGACCGCTACGACGACGCCAAGGCCGCCGCGCTCTGGTACGCCGACGTGTTCGACGGGCGCTACTACCTCGAGGTGCAGGCCCACGATGCAGGCGGCCTGCAGTCGAAGCTCAACGCGCAGGTGTTCCGGCTCGCAGCCGATACGGGCCTCCCCGTGATCGCGACCAACGACGCGCACTTCCTCAGGCGGTCCGACCACGATGCGCACGACGTCCTGCTCTGCATTGGGTTAGGCAAAGACCTCGAGGCGCCCGACCGGTTGCGATACGACGACGGCCTGTACTTCAAGAACGGCCCCGAGATCGCCGCGCACTTTCCCGACCACCCGGAAGTGCTCGAGAACACGCTGCGCATCGCCGACCGCGCGAACATCGAGCTGGGCAAGACGTATCACGTCCCGTCTTTCCCGCTGCCTAACGGAGTCGCCACCGAGAACGACCTGCTCGTCCGGCTCGCCGAAGCCGGCGCGCGCGAACGCTACGGCGATCCCCTCCCCGATGAGGTGCGCCGCCGCCTCGATTACGAGCTCGGCGTCATCACCACCACGGGATACGCCGGCTACTTCCTCATCGTCGCCGACTTCATCGCCGCCGCGCGCGACCGCGGAATTCCCGTTGGGCCCGGCCGCGGGTCCGCCGCCGGCTCGCTGGTGGCGTACGCGCTCCGCATCACCGACGTCTGCCCGCTCAAGTTCGACCTGCTGTTCGAGCGGTTCTTGAATCCCGAACGCGTGTCGATGCCCGACATCGACGTCGACTTCTGCTTCGAGCGGCGCGGGGAAGTGATCGAGTACGTGAGGCAGAAGTACGGACGCAACGCCGTCGGCCAGATCATCACGTTCGGCACGATGAAGTCGCGCGCCGTGATCAAGGATGTCGGCCGCGTGTTGGGCTTCACCCCGCAGGAGACCGACCAGCTCGCGAAGCTGATCCCCAACCAGCCCAACTACTCGCTCTCGGTGAGCGAAGCCGTCGAGCAGATCTCGGACGTACGGAACCTCTACCGCAACGACGAGCGCTACAAGCAGCTGCTCGACTACGCCATCGCGCTCGAGGGACTCTCGCGCCACGCGGGTGTGCACGCCGCCGGCGTCGTCATCGCGCCGGGTCCGCTCGACGACTACGTGCCCGTCTGCACGCAGACCACCAAGGGCGCGGGTGGCGGCGAGGACGAGTCCGTCGTGGTCACGCAGTACGACATGAATTATCTCGAGAAGGCCGGGATGCTCAAGATGGACTTCCTCGGCCTAACGACTCTGACGGTAATTCACGATGCGCTGGCCATGATCGCCGAGCGCACGGGCCAGCATCTCGACCCCGCGCAACTGCCGCTCGAAGATCCCGAGACGTACCGGATGCTCCGCGCGGGACGCACCGCCGGAGTATTCCAGTTCGAATCGGCGCTCGCGACAGACCTGCTGCGCAGCATGCGATGCGACCGCTTCGACGACCTCGTCGCGTCGAACGCGCTCATGCGCCCGGGTCCGTTGGACGCCGGCATGCACAAGGTGTTCATCCGGCGCAAGCGCGGCGAAGAGCCCGTCACCTACGCCTTACCGGAGCTCGAGCAAGCGCTCGCCGGCACCTACGGCGTCATCACCTATCAAGAGCAGGTGATGCGCATCGCGCAGATCCTGGCCGGCATCTCGCTCGCCGAAGCCGACGTGCTGCGCAAGGCGGTGGGCAAGAAAGACGCGGAGCTCATCAAGAAAGAGTTAGGCAAGTTCGTAGAGAAGAGCGTCGCACGCGGCTACGACCGGCGCATCATCGAGGAGATCGCGAGCCAGATCGAAACGTTCGGCCGCTACGGATTCAACAAGTCGCATTCCGTCGCGTACTCGGTGCTGTCGTTCCAGACCGCGTGGCTCAAGGTCCACTACCCCGCGGAGTTCATGGCCGCGCTGTTGTCGTCGCAAATCGGCGACACCGACGCCGTCGTGAAGTACATCAACGAAGCGCGCGAGATGGACATCGAGGTGCTCCCGCCCGATGTCAACGAATCCGGTTACAAGTTCACCGTCGTCGGCGACAAACGCGTCCGCTTCGGCTTGGGCGCCATCCGCAACGTCGGGCGGACGGCAATCGACGCGATCCTCGCCGCGCGACGCGACGGACCGTTCACCGCGCTCGTCGATCTCGCCGACCGCGTCGACCTCCGGACGTGCAACAAGCGCGTGTTCGAGGCCCTCATCGGATCGGGCGCGCTCGACAGCCTGGGTGGACACCGCGCGCAGTACCTTGCCACCCTCGATTCCACGCTGCAGGAGGCCGCGCTCAAGCAGGAAGAGCTGGAGAGCGGACAGGTGTCGCTCTTCGGCGAATCCTCGGGCGGCGTGGCCGCACCGACCCTGCCGGCCCGCACGCTGCCCAATGTCCAGCCCTGGTCCGACGCCGATCGCCTGGCCAAGGAAAAGGAGATCCTGGGCTTCTATATTTCAGGGCACCCGCTCGAACCCTACCGGACGGAAGTCGAGCTGTTCGCCACGCACACAGTGGCCCAGCTCGGCGCGTGGACCGACCAGCCGATCAAACTCGGCGTGGTCGTCACGGCCATCAAACGGCAGGTGAGCAAGCGGAGCGGAGCCGAGTTTGCGCGGTTGACAGTCGAGGATTTTTCGGGATCTTCGGAGGTGCTGGTTTTCCCGGAGGCCTGGACCCTCCTCGGCGACAAGATCAAACCCGACGTGCCGGTTCTCTTGTCCGGCAGCTATTCTCGACGCGACCAGGGAGCAGAAAATCCTGTGTTCATCGTCGAGTCGGTCACGCCGTTCGATCAGAACCGCGCGACGGGAAACGTCGCAGTCTCGATCGAGTTGGGCATGGGCGCCGGCGTTTCGGCGGACGTGATGCGCGATGTGCGGGAGGCTGTGGAAGTTCACGCCGGCTCGGCGCCGCTCGAGCTCAGGTGGAACGATGGAAACGGGACCAGCGCGCGCCTCCGGTCTCGGACATTGCGGATCGCGGTGACCAACGCCGCCCTCAACGAGCTACGATCGTTACTCGGCCCGGACCGGGTGCGACTCGTACGCGGGAGCTGACATGGCAAGCTCGACGACGATGGAGTTCGAGAAGCCGATCACGGAGCTGGAGAAGCAGATAGACGAGCTGAAAAAGACGGCGGGCAAGCGGCAGATGAGCGTGACCGAGGAAATCGCACCGCTCGAGCGGAAGCTCGACGAGTTGCGCGCCGAGGTCTACAAGAACCTGTCGCCGTTGCAGCGCGTCCAGGTGGCGCGCAACAACAAGCGTCCGTTCACGCTCGACTTTCTGCAGCTCGCGTTCACGGACTTCATCGAGCTCCACGGCGATCGGCTCTATCGCGAGGACGCCGCCATCGTGGGCGGTTGGGCGCGCCTCGAGGGCGAAACCGTGATGGTGATCGGGCATCAACGCGGGCGAGACACCAAGGAGAATCTCAAGCGCAACTTCGGAATGCCGCACCCCGAAGGCTATCGCAAGGCCCTCCGCCTCATGAAGCTCGCCGAGAAGTTCCACGTCCCCGTCATCACGTTCATCGACACCCCCGGCGCCTGGGCTGGGTTAGGCGCCGAGGAGCGCGGGCAGTCGGAGGCGATCGCACGGAACCTGTTCGAGATGAGCCGGCTCGAAGTACCCATCGTCTCGACGGTGATCGGCGAGGGCGGTTCCGGCGGCGCACTTGCGTTAGGCGTGGCCGACCGCGTGCTCATGATGGAGAACGCGGTGTACTCGGTGATCACCGTCGAGGGATGCGCGGCGATTCTCTGGAAGGACGGCAAGAGTCCCGAGATGCGCGAGCGCGCGGCGTCCGCCCTCCGCATCACCGCGCAGGACCTGCTCGACCTGGGTGTGATCGACGAGATCATCCCCGAGCCGGTGGGCGGCGCGCACGCCAACCATGAAGCGGCGGCGCAGGCCGTTCAACAGTCGATCGTGCGCGCGCTCGATGAGTTAGGCCGCTATCGGCCCGAGAAGCTCGTGCGCCGGCGCCGCGAGAAATTCCTCGCGATGGGACAGTACGCCGAGTAGCGGCACCGCGATGGCCACACAGCTGATCGAAGTCGCGTTCAAGGGCAATCGCAAGGAGTTCTTCCTGTGGGACACGGAGGAACCCCCGCGTCTGCACGCGTCGGTGATCGTCGAAGCCGACCGCGGCGAAGACCTGGGCCGCATCCACTCGGTGGGCGAGCTCGCCGAGCATCGGTGCGGCGGATGCTCGCACGGCTGCGGCACCGCGCGGCCCGAGCGAAAAGTGCTGCGCACCGCGACGGCCGACGAAGAGCGCCGCGCCGCCGATCTCCGCGGCCAGGACGAGGACACGCGCCGCAAGGTGATGGAGAAGGTCAAGCAGCACGGCCTGATCATGAAAGTGTCCGACGCCGAGTGGCAGTGGGACCGCCGCAAGCTCACGATTTATTTCACGGCCGAGCGGCGCGTGGACTTTCGCGCGCTGGTGCGCGATCTCGCGGCTGCGTTTCGCACGCGCATCGAGCTCAAGCAAATCGGCGTGCGCGACGAGGCGAAGCGGCTGAGCGGCATTGGCCGCTGCGGACGCGAGTACTGCTCGGCGTCGTGGCTGCCGGAATTGCGACCGGTGAACCTGCAGGTGGCCAAAGACCAGCGTCTGTCGCTCAACCCGTCGCAGATCTCCGGTGCATGCGGGCGGCTCATGTGCTGCCTGCGCTACGAGCACGAGTTCTACGCGCAGGCACGCAAGCGCTTCCCGAAAGAGGGACGCGTGCTCATGACGACGCGGGGCGAAGAGAAGGTGGTGTCCAACGACATCTTCAACGACCGCGTGACGCTGCGTGCGACCGATGGCGAGACGCGCGTCGTTCCGTTAGGCGAGCTCAAGTCCGAGCTCGAGCGGCGGTCGCCGCTCGCCGTCGAGCGCATCGATGACGAGCCCGACGTGGCCGAGTCGGCGGATGACGCCGACTCGGCCGTCGACGCCGTGCTCGATCTGGCGGCCGAGGAGTCCGCCGACGCCCGCGGGCCTTCGCCCGCGGGCGAC
>DATEKK010000213.1:0-29604 GCA_035277485.1 Gemmatimonadaceae bacterium | reverse complement strand
AAGGGGCAAACCTACCAGTACGCGTACAATCCGTTAGGATGGCTCCTCACGCAGATCAACGCCGACACCAACCACACGCTCTCAGCGCGGACCGACAGCTTTTTCTATAGCGCGGCGGGACTCGTGACGAAGCACCGTGATCGGAATGCGAACGCGACCTCGATGACGTACGACAGCCTCGGACGCGTCCTCACGCTTACGCTCGCGGACGGACGCGTGACGAAGTACAGCTATGACCCCAATGGCCTCTTCCAAGCCGACTCGAACGCCGCGAGCATCGACACGAGCAAAACCAACTCGACGGGCCTGATCCACACGGAATTCACCAAGCAGGCCGGTCATAGCTACACCGTCACCTCGACGGCCGATGCGAACGGACTCCTGCAGAGCACCGTGCTCAAGATCGGCACGACCACCTGGGACTCCGTGAGTTACGGCTATGATGGGCTGTTCCGGCTGGATACGCTGCACACCGCGTTAGGCAATACGCTCTTCCACTACGCCGCGGACGGCCTCCTCAATAGTTGGCGGCTCCCGACCACCAATAACGACAGCGCGCTCCTCGTCTATAGCCAGACGCACCAGCCGATCACCTTGAGCTACAGCAGGGCGGCGCTGGATACGCTGGACGAATTCCTCGCGAGAGACACGTTGGATCGCGTCGTCGAACAGTCCTTAGGACCGTTGGGAAGCATGAACGACACCGTGCGCTTCTTCGCGTACGACTCGACGGGCCGGCTCACGACGTACGCGGACTCCCTCTCCGCCGACAGCTTGATTTGCGTGCCGGATCCGCATGGCCAGGACGGGGAGCACTGTACGCCCTCCGGCGGCTGGACCTTCGTCGCGCAGTCGAGCTACACGTATGACTCGGCCAACAACCGCACGGACTTGGGCGCGGTGCTCACGCCGGGGAACCGGGCCACGACCTTCAACGGCTACACGCTCACCTACGACAACGTGGGCAATCTCACGCACAAGTCGAAGACGGGCTTTGACCAGTACTACTACTGGAACAGCATCGGCCAGCTCGACAGCGTGGTGACTAACGGCGCCAAGGTGAGCTTTCTCTACGACGGGCAGGGGCGGCGCGTCGCCAAGGTCACCGGGGGGGACCTGCGCTACATCTACTCTGGCGGCCAACTCATTGCGGAGGTCGACTCGTCGAACACCACGCTCGCGCAGGATATCTATCGCTACTATCCGGGCGTCGACAATCCGCATAGCGTGAAGGCGGTGAGCGGCACGTACTACTACCTCTCCTCGATCGGCACGCCGGGCATCGCTGCGCTGATTGATTCGACGGGGAAGATCAAGAACCGCTACCGGTATAGTCCGTGGGGCGGCCTCGAGGACTCCCTCGAGACCGTGTCTAACGTGCTAAAGTTCGCGGGACGTGAATACGACCCGGAAACTCACCTGTACTACAACCGGGCGCGGTACTATGACCCGCAACTCGCGCGCTTCATTTCCGAGGATCCGATCGGTCAGTCCGCAGGTACTAACCAGTATGCTTACGCCGGCAACAATCCAATCGGCGCGGTTGATCCTTCAGGCGCGTGCGCTGAGGGCGATGGCCAAATCCCCCTCGATCTATTGGGAAATGTAGCGTGTCTCCCTCAGAAGGATCCTCCGAATGAACACGGTCCCCCCCAGGCGTGGCATTGTGACTCGGGAGCCGCTTGTGTGCAGGCCCTCAACAACTGGCTCTCGGACAATGCCGCTACCTTCGCCAACGATCCGGCATGGAGCCTGCTTTCAGCCCAGGAAACGGAGAATGAACTTGCGGTAACAGTCGGCACGGATCTGCTTGCTCCGTTGGGCTGGCCACCAGTAATGAAGTTCCAAGACAGGAATCCGGTACCGGAGCTTCAAAGATGTCCGGATTACGAAGCACAGCCGATAACAGGTGGCGGCGTGCTGCCGGGTAGTGGGACGGGACCAGCCGCGATCCAGATGACCTACGAGGGGACGGTATGGTATCACTGGTGGCCGAGCATATTCACGAAGATTACACGTGGCCAGGCGACATACACATTCATCCTGATTGTCACGGCGCCGATGGTGCCGATGACTCGAGGCTATCGCTCAGACAATGTTACCGTCCAATGTGGAAGCGGACGGTGGTCTGGTATTTTTGACCTGATAGGAGCGCCCTGATCGTTAGGTCCGCGTCGGTCTTTTCGGAGGCTGGAATGCGTGTCAAATCTTTGCGCACAATCGCTATAATGTGGGGCGTCGGCCTGTTGCTGGCGACCACGGCTCTAGTCGCTGCCAGGAGAATCGCGTCCCGGGATGCAGCCGAGTTCGAGCGTGAAGCTGACTTGCAGGCCAAAGCGGGAGGAGTGGACCCGACGCAATTTAGGGGGGTCATAGGCCTTGCCCTAACGCCTGCACAAGCGGAGCGTTCCAAGCGTCAACTGCGACGAATTCGACTCGTTGACACGGCAGGGGGCCTTGTTGCGATGGTGATTTTGGTGGCGTTGCTCGCAGCCACCGGCGTTTGGGTCTGGTCGTTGATTTATTAGACTTGAAGCTCCCCCGATTTAGTGGACACCTCCAGCGCCTCGATAGAGATTCGAGGCAGGAGGTCGGGCACGAAGAAGCGAGGACCGAAGGGCTATAGCGTGGACTTTCGGCGGTAAGCGGCGGCTAACGGAGCGGAGGTCCATCACCCAAATTGCCCGGGAGTTAGGCATCGATCCGGAAATGCTCCGGCAGTAGCGGCGCGTGGCACGAGCCCGTGGCGACACGACGGACATGGCGGGCGGGCGTGGTGACGTGACCCTGCCACCTGATCCAGTCATTCTTGCCAATCCTCATTTTCGGAGGATTGATGTGCAAGAAGCCGCGCCGGCCGGACTGTTGGCGCATCGACTGCTGAAGCCGCCGTCCGTCGCATGCGTCCCTATTCCTCGCCGAGCGCTTCGAGATCGGCGGCGTCCTTGGTGCGGCCCGCGGCTCGTTTGTTGATCACAAACGTCCTGCGCCCAAGAATCGGCACGAGCAGGCCAGCAATCTCTCCCATAGTCTGATCGCCCCACGCTGCGTCGAAATCGACGCCGCTGATCGACGTCAGGATGTCGATGCGACATGGTGGCACACCAAGTTGCGCGACCACGTCGGGCTTGCTGAAGTCCGCCGCGCTGATTTTCAACTCCTCGGTTGGTGCACCAAACCGTTCGAGTGCACGCATGAGCCACGATGCGTTCTCACCGCTGTTCTGACCGTCGGTAACTTGCGGAACGCGGCACACGTCGATACCTTCGTCGCCCCCGCTACGACCTTCATCCCCCTCGGAATCAGCACGGACTCCCATAGTTCCTAACGGGCCTTCCGTCGGCCATACGATCGTGTTGCGATCGCTTGCCGATGGTCGAACCCTTCACGTTTCGGAACCCGCCTCTATCCCAGCGCCTTCTGTCGGGACAGAGTGCCTGCGCGCGTCTCCACTCGTCACGTGTTCTCGATTCATGATGGCGTCGTGCGGACGCCTACACCCGACTGCTGGCTCAGGTGATAACGATCGTGCTCTGTTGCCCAACAGAAGCGATCCGGCGCCAACTTGCCGCGCGCCTTGGCGGTCGAGCTCGCCTCATGGAATGTTCGAGCCCCACTGAACTGCTATCAACCACAGTCACCCTGCGCGCCTCGTGTGCAATCTGCGAGCTGCCTGGTGAACCACATGCCAGTCGGCGAACGGTGCGACTTCTCCGCCGTCTCGTCCACGCTGCGCCTGACCTCGCTGTCGTCGTTGTCTGCATACTCCGTTGCGAGACAGCTCTCGCAATCACCGCCGCGGGGAACGCCGGCGTTGGCGCTGTAACTCTCCACCAGCACGACAACATAGTACTCGCTGTCCGGCGAGCACTGCGAACGGCGAGGTTCAACGCGGCCATCCGCCGGACGATGACGGAGTTGGCGCCACACCTGTCTGCTACAGGCCACCGCATACTCCGTTGTTGCTTATACCATGCACAACCCGGGGCTACAGTATCACGCATCGCCAGTGCGTTGGGCATGTGTCGTCGAACGCTCGAACGACAATGTCATGGGGCGGGGCTGCCGCTGCCTGAAGAACTGATCGGCTGGTGCCGCTTGGTCATGGTGGAGGAAACCACCAGAGGTCGGTACGGCACGCTCGAGCGCGTGTGCAAGCGTGTCGGCTTCCAAGGCGCTGCGGACATGCGCACGAAGCTGAAGCGGCGGACTGGCCTCACCCTGCAGCAGGCGCGGGAGTCGGGAGGCCTAACCAAGCTCTTCAAGGAGCGCTTTCTTCTTCAGCGACGCGCACCGGAACTGGATCGCCTTCGCGTGATCCCGTTGGACGTCGAGGTTGTCGATGAGCCGGTGGAGCAATTCGCATCGTCATGAGCGATTGCGCTGCTGATGTCTCATAGAGCGACTACAATGTCGCATATGGCGACTGGTGCCAACCGACCGAAAACAGAATGCTACCTCCCGCGCTGCAAGCCACAGGCGTCCTAACGTTGCGACGCTTTCCATCACATCCGGGACTCGCAAGGTGTTCACGACCTCCAACTCGAGCGCACCAAGCTTGCCTGCCAACGGCGTCTCGCTCGCCGTCGGCGTGTCGCGTGAATACCTGCTGTATCACAAGGTGTGCCCGGTCGCCGTCACCGAAGACGGCGTCCTCGTGGTTGCGACCGCGCCGGACGCGCTGATCCCGGAAGCCCTGGACGAGCTTGGAATCGCCTATCACAAGGCGGTCGTAGCCGCTGAAACGCCGCCGCACGAAGTCGAGCGACTCATCGCACGGCTGACTGCCGGCGGCGATTCGGATGCGTTGGCCCTATCGGTCGCACCGATCGAGGACGACACCGACAGCCTCGTGGCAGACGTTCGGGATGTCGCCAACTCGGCTCCCGTGGCGGCCTACGTCAACTACCTGATCGGTGAAGCGCTGCGCAGCGGCGCAAGTGACATTCACCTGGAAGCAATGGCAAAAGGCCTTCGCGTGCGATTCCGCGTGGACGGCGTGTTAGGCACAGCGCCCGATGCGCCAGGCGGACTCGAGGCTGCCGTCATCTCGCGCCTCAAGCTCATGGCGGAGCTGGATATCGCAGAGCGCCGCCGGCCGCAGGATGGCCGCATCCGCGTCCGCATGGGCGACCGCGAGCTCGACGTGCGCGTCTCGACGGTGCCGACGCTCTACGGTGAGAGCGTCGTGTTGCGCCTGCTCGATCACGGCGGGCGACCCATTTCCCTGGATGCGTTGGGCATGTCCGCCGCCATCCGCATGCGAATGGAAGAGCTCGCGCGTCGGCCTCACGGCATGGTGCTCGTCACCGGCCCAACAGGATCGGGCAAGACGACGACGCTCTATTCGGCGTTGCGGTTGCGCGACGCGGACGCAGAGAAAGTCATCACCATCGAGGACCCTGTCGAGTATCAGTTGGCGGGCATCACGCAGGTGCCGGTGCACACACAGTCTGGCGTCACGTTCGCGACCGCCTTGCGCTCGATTCTGCGACAGGATCCCGACGTCCTCATGGTCGGTGAGATGCGCGATGGTGAAACGGCCTCCCTCGCAGTGCAAGCCGCCATGACCGGGCACCTCGTGTTCTCGACGCTCCACACCAATGATGCGTTAGGCGCGATTCCTCGCCTCGTCGACCTAGGTGTGCCGACATACCTGGTCGCCGCGACGTTGCACGCGGTCATGGCGCAACGCCTCGTCCGCCGGATTTGCCAGTCGTGCAAGGCGGCCGATGAGCTGCCATCAGTGAACGCCCAGCACGTTCCACCCTACATCGAAAGCGTGCGCTTGTCGCGAGGCCTAGGCTGCGCTGTATGTCGTGGAACCGGCTACCAAGGACGGTTGGGAGTATTCGAGCTCGTCGTCCTCGACGACGAAGTACGCGATGCAATCGGGCGAGGTTCCACGCGCAGCGATGTGCAATCGCTCGCGATCGCCGCTGGTTGGCACCCGTTCGCGGACGATGCATGGAGCAAGGCCGCAAGCGGCGAGACGACGATCGACGAGGTGCTGCGTGTCGTCGCTGCCTAACGATTCAGGCCGGCGGGGCGGTTTCACGCTGCTCGAGTTGTTGGTGGTTCTGGCGATCATTGCGACGCTCGTGGGCCTCGTGGCGCCGTCGATCTTCCGCAACGTCGGCGATGCCAAAGCAGATGCGGCCAAGAGCCAACTCGAGATTTTCGGCTTGGCACTGGACGCGTATCGCCTCGACAACGACTCGTATCCGACCACCGCGCAAGGGTTGGAATCGCTGTGGACGAAGCCCGTTACCGGCGACCTGCCGCGGAACTGGCGCGGACCGTATCTGCGAAAGGACGTACCACTCGATCCGTGGGGCCGTCCGTACGCGTACGTCGCGCCGGGCGTCGAGAATCCGGCCGGCTACGACCTCTACACGCTGGGGCGGGATGGCAAGGTTGGCGGCGCCGATGAAGATGCCGACATCACGTCGTGGGGCGGTCCCGTTCGACCATGACCACGCCGACTCGATTCGCCTACCGGGCTGCGCGCGCCGATGGCGCGACGGAGACGGGCGAGGTCGCCGCTGTCAATCGCGACGCCGCCGTGAGCGCTCTGACCAATCGCGGGTTGTGGCCGATGGATGTGCACGTTCGGCGCTCCGTTCTTGGCACGCGCGCCGGCATTCCGACCGCTGACCTTGCGTTAGGCATCCGTGTGCTCGCGACGCTCCTCGATAGCGGCCTTCCGATCGGAAAGTCGCTCGCCGCGATGCCGGAGCTGGCCCCGCGCTCGTGGGCTTCCGCGCTCCCCGAGATGGAGCAAGGTGTTCGGGAAGGAGCATCTTTGGCGGCCGTGCTCGAGCGATCGGCGCTCGCGGTGCCACCGGTCGTGATCGGAATGATTCGCGCCGGCGAAGCTGGCAGTGGGCTTGCGGCAGCCGTGCGGCGAGCGGCGACCCTGATGGAGGAAGCTGCGGCGACGCGTCGCGCAATACGCGCGGCGCTCGTTTATCCGATCGTGCTGGCTGCGGCCGGCACAGCGTCCGTGGCAGTGTTGGTCAGCGTCGTGCTACCTCGCTTTGCTGCCATCCTCGGCGACATCGGTCAAACCCTTCCGGCAAGCACGCGCCTCGTGCTCTTTGCATCGCATGTCGTCCGGGCGGGATCCCTGCCGGCAGCGCTATCGGCACTCATTATATGGGCCACGTGGCGGGCCTGGGTGCAGACATCCACAGGCGCCGAGCGTTGGCATGCCTGGCTATTGAAGCTTCCGTTCGTCGGTGGCGTCCGCCGATCTGCCTCGACCGCGCGTGCGTGCGCTGCCCTCGGGGCCCTTTTGGAGAGCGGCGTCCCACTCTCGATCGCGCTCACACACGGCGCCCGCGCGAGCGGCGATGCCGCCATCTCGGCGCGGATCCTGGCGGCACGCGCCGCCATCATCGCGGGTGCACGCCCCTCTGCTGCGTTAGGCGACACGTCCGCAATCACGGGTATCGCGACGCGCCTCGTGAGGGCCGGCGAAGAAACAGGATCACTCGCGGCCATGTTTGCGCACGCCGCTAAACTCGAAGCGGAGCGTGCCACGGAGCGAGTGCGCGCTGCCGTCCGACTGTTGGAGCCCGGCCTCATACTCGTCTTTGGCGCGATGGTCGCTCTCGTCGCGGCAGCCCTGCTCCAGGCGATCTACAGCGTGCGGCCAACATGAGCGGCGATCACGGTGTGACGCTCTTTGAGCTCGTGGTCGTGCTCGCTCTGTTAGGCATCATGGCTGGTGTCGTGGGACTCTCACTGCGCTCCGCGAAACCGGTGCCGGGGATGGACGTCGCGTCTCTCGAGGCGGCGCGGGCCCGCGACTCCGCCGTTCGATTAGGCCGAGCCGTTACGGTGGTGATCACTCGTGATTCTCAGATCTTCGATGCGACAGCGTTCCCGGATGGTCGCGTGGTCGCCGCGAAGAGTCTCGCCATTGACCTTCTTAGCGGAGCGCCTGATGGCACGCGCTGACGTCGGCGCTCGCCGCGGGATGGTGTTGCTCGAGGCGATCATCGCGCTCACCATCATTTCCGTCGCTGGGGTCACTGCCGTGTCGCTCGCCGTCAGCTCGCTCGAGGCGATCGACCGCGCAAACAGAGCTGACGAATCGAGCCTGCACGCAAGTCATTTTCTCGAGGTCGTATCGCTCTGGACTCGCGCTGACCTCGATCGGCATCTGGGCGATCGAGCAGAAGCCGCCTGGCGTCTCCAGATCGCGCGGCCGTTCCCAACGCTGTACGTGGTTTCGCTGCGCGACTCGGCGACCGATCGTACGCTCTTCACCACGTCACTCTATCGCGACCAGGGCTCTCATGCGACACCGTGACGGATTTACGCTCATCGAGATTCTCGTTGCCTTGATGATCGGCGGCCTTGCGTTGGTCAGCGCACATCAGATTCTCACAGCGCTTTCGGCTAGTGCGGGCGTGACCGAGCGCGACACGGTCGCTGCGGATCGACGCGCCAACGGCGAGGACCTGCTTTACCGCCTAACGGGCATGCTCGATGTGGGCTCGGCCGGGGCCACGCCCTTCTTCGGCGCCGATCGAGTCGCGGAATTCTCATCGTGGTGCGAAGTCCCGCACGGGTGGTTGGAGACGTGTACTATAGTGCTCGCCGTCGACACCGCGGGCGGACAGCCGGCGATAGTTGCGCGCCTGGATGATTCGACGCGTGTGGTTCTACTCCGAGGCTTCTCGCGCGGTGCATTTCGGTATCTCGAGAGCGCCGACAACAGCGGTACCTGGCAACGGCTGTGGGGCAGGGGCCGGGGCGCTCCCTTGGCGATTGGCGTCATCATGGATCGCGACACGCTCGTTGTGCCCGTTGGCCCGCGCGGATGAACATGGCATCGCGTCGCGCCTTCGTGTTGATCGCCGTGCTCTGGGTGATGGTGGGCGTGGGCACGCTTGGTGTCGGGATCGCGTTCGTGGCGCGGCGCTCGGTCGGCGCAGCACGCAACCGCATCGCCGCGCGGCGCGCGGCCTGGATCGCTGAAGACTGCGCGTCTCGTGTCCAAGCGGCTATTGCGCAGGCACTCGGCGACGACGATACCGGCGTTACCGACTCGATCGCGTGGCAGGCACTCGACGTCTCGCTTCGCACGTCGCGATTGCTCGATGGCAGCGGATGTAATGTGACGCTGCGCGCTGCTGGAACGGCACTCGACGTCAACGCGGCAGACAGCGGCACGTTCGCTCGTCTATTCTTAGCGTTAGGCATCGCGCCGAGGACGACTGACTCTTTGGTGGACGCGATACTCGATTGGCGCGATGCAGATGACGCGCCGCGACGGTTTGGCGCTGAACGGGCATGGTATGCAGCACGTCGGCTTGCACCGCCGCGCAACGGGCCGTTTGCAGACGTGCGCGAGCTCGCGTTTGTACGCGGCGCGTCGATCGTGCCTGGACTGGACACACTGCTCGGCACCGAGCGCGGCCGGGTGTCGATGAACGACGCGCCGCTCCCCGTCATCGCGGCCCTCCCCGGCTTCACGCGTGAGGCGGTTGCGCTCGTCGCGGAACACCGTGTGCGACACGCGGCGCTCACGGATCTGCTGAGCTTCGCAAGTGAGCTGTCATCCGGCGCTCGAGACACACTGGAATCGCACTACGCCGAGCTCGTGCGGCTCAGCACGACCACTCCCGATGCTTGGGTTCTCACGAGTCGTGGGACGACGGGCGCGCCTCCGATCACGGAGGCGGTCGAGCTGCGTCTTGTTCGAACGGGCACACGTGCGGCTGTCGTGCGCAGGCGGACGTGGATCGAATGACCACGCGCTTGGGGCTCGCCATCTCCAGCGATCGCATCAGTGCGGCGTTGGTTCAGCGCGGCGCGGCGATTTGGAGCGACGTGCGCTCGCTCGATGGAGCAATGTCGAGAGCAGACGTCATTGCACACGTCTTGGCGGCATGTCCGCGCGCGCGTTGGATTCCGCGGCGGGTCGTCGTGGCGATCGGCCCGAGCGGCGTACAAGTCAAACAGTTGCACGATGTGCCGCCGAACGTCGATCGCAGGGCGTTAGGCGCTATCGTGCGCGAGGGGGCGGGCCGCTTCTTCCTCAAGAACGGCAAACCGCTGGAGACCACCTGCGCAACCGCTGGGCAAGACCGTACCGTGTGGGCCGCTGCTTACGACTCATCGCTTATTCACGAGATCGAGGAGGCCTGTCGGAACGCGAGGTGGCGACTCACGGCGGTGGTTCCGTTCGTCACGGTGCTCCGTTTAGGGACGCGCGATCAAACCGTTGCTTGGGCGGACGGCGAGTTGCGGTTTTGCGCAACGTATGACCATGGTTGCCTAACACGAGTCCGCTACGGACGCGACGATAGTGCCGGTGTGCGAGGAATTCCGGCGCCGACACAAGCCATGATCGGCGCCCGCAATGAGCAAGCGGATCTACTGCCCGCATTCGCAGCGACACAGATCGGCGCCGATGAACCGCTCGCGTTGAGGTTTCGTGCGTTGACCGCAGCGCCTACCAAGCGGCAGCTGCGCATGGCTGCCCTTTCGAGCGCGCTGGCCGTGGCGAATTGGTGGCTCGCACCGAGTGTGGCCGCCACAGTCCGCGCTCACCGCGCCGAGCAGAATCTTGCGCGACTGGCGTCGCGACTCCGCGTTGATCGGCGCGATCGGTCCATGCTGGACAGCGTCACCAGAGAACTGCAAGGCGTCACGGCGTTCGAAACGCGAGCGCGCTCGATGACGCTCTTGCTTGCGGAAATCACGCGCGCGCTCCCCGATAGCTGCGCCATTGATCAGCTACAGGTGGTCGATAGTACCGGTGGAAACATCGTCGCGATGGCGCCACGTGCAGCGGGCATCGTCGACGCGCTGGAGCGAGTGCCGATCATTGCGGGCCCGACCATCGCCGGCCCGGTGGCCAGTGAAACGTTAGGCGGGCGCTCATTGGAACGTGTGTCTGTCTCCTTCCGGTACGCCAAGTGATCAACGCGGCGCTCCGTCTACAAGCAGTATCAACCCGCGATCGGCGCACCATCGCTGTGGGCATGGCGTGCATCTTCGGCATGATACTGGTCGCGAAAATCCTGCCCGCCGAGCGCAGGTGGGACGACCGCGAGGAAATGCGCGCCCGCGTGTCCGAGCGTGAATTGGCCGAGGCTCGTTCGCTGATTAGCGAGGAAGGCACAACGCGTGAGGCACTGGCAGCGCGGAGCCGTGAACTCAGGAAGCTCGAGGTGGGGTTGCTGCGCTCCGAGACAAAATCGGGCGGAGAGACAGCGCTGGCGGCAGTCATCTCGACTGCGGCGGCGGCGGCCGGTATCAAAGTCGGCGCTCTCGCGCTCGATACCGACACCGGCGATCACGGAACATTGCGCACTGTGTCCGTGACTGCGGAAGCGAGCGGCGATATTCAGGGGCTCGCGTCGTTCCTGGGCGCGCTGGAAGGTACGCGATCGCGGCTTGCGGTGCGCGCGCTGTCGATTACTCCGTCGGACCCGGTGGCGCCCGAGACGCGCGCTGAAACTCTGCGCCTCGAGCTTACGGTGCAAGCGCAGGTCATCACTGCCGCAAGGATGATCCCATGAATCCATGGGCGATCGTGCGCACGGCGCTATTGCTCCTGACAGTGTTGTTCTTGGGCGCCGGTGTTGAACGTGCGCGTGGCACGTCGTGGACTTACGAGTCTCCACCGGCGCCGAACGATGGCGACGTGGTCGGCTTGTCGTCGCCGATATCGGCAGATTCGTTGACCGCGCTCGCAGATCGAATCGTCGATGCCGACATGTTTCGTCTCGCACGGCGTCCGTCCTCGGTGGCGTTCGGCGCGACTGGCGATGGCGGGCCGGCGCCCGTACCAGCTCCGCCAAAGCCTCCGTTAGCACTCTCGGGCATGATTGGCGGGCCTCCGTGGACTGGGTTGCTGGATGGTGTGCCCGGACATGATCAAAGTGTCCTCGTGCGCGCAGGCGACACGCTCGCCGGCTTGCACGTCCGTAGCGTGACGAAAAATCGTATAGTGATCGTTGGCCTCGACACCACGTGGCAACTCACGGTGCGGGACACATGGCATTGAGTCGCCGAATTCGGTTAGGCCTCGTGCTACTGACCGTGGCGCCCAGCCGTGCGCTGGCCCAACGTGCCGACAGCGCCGTCAGGGTGAACCATGACAGCGTGAGCGTGCATCTCGTCGACGCAGACCTTCGTGCGGCCGTCGAAGCGCTGGCGCCCTACCTGGACCGACCGGTCGCGTTCGGCGCCGCGGTACCGGGAGCGCGCGTGACGTTGGAGACCCCGCACGCGGTGCCACGGAGCGAAGTGCTCGGATTGCTCAGCGGACTGTTGGCGAGCCAGAACCTGCAGCTGGCGCAGGATTCAACGCTCTACCGCGTGGAAGCCAAGACGGCGTTGCCGGTCGCCGCGCCGCCGCCTAACGCTACGCCGGCCGGCGCCGGCGTCCAACTCTTCATCATTCGGCTGCGGCACGCGCGGGCGGCTGACGTTGCGGCCACCGTCAATGCGCTGTACGGACGCACGAGTGCCTTGGGCGAACCTGGTGCCGGTCGCCCGGCGACGCTCGACCAGCAGCTCCAGGCTACGCAGATCCCGCCGGTGGGCGCGCCAAGCGCCGCAGTGACGAGCGTAGCGAATCGAAACGCCACGCTCTCCGGCGATGTCACCATTGTCCCGGATGCGCGGAGCAACAGCCTGTTGGTTCGTGCGAGCCAGAGCGACTTCGACCTGATCACGGCAGCCGTCAACGCGTTGGACACGCGACCACTGCAAGTCTTGATTGAAGTGATCATCGCTGAGGTTCAGCGTGATCGGAGTCTCGCCTTCGGAGTCGACGCGACTGTTCCGCCGACTCGTGTCGGCTCATCTAAGACCGTGATCAACGGTTCGCAGACAGGTGCTGGCCTCACGGACGTCATTGTGCACGCAGCGCACCTCACCGGCCTCGACATCGACGCGACGCTGACGGCTGCCGCGGAGCGCGGCGACGTGCGAATCCTGAGCCGCCCCATCCTGATCGCGGCCAACAACCAGCCCGCAACGATCAACGTTGGCAGCCAGAGGCCATTCGTTCAACTGTCGCGAACACTGCCCACCGATAATGCTGCGACCGATCAAGTTGTGCAGTACATGGATGTCGGCACCAAGCTCACTGTGCTGCCGACGATCAGCCCGGACGGCTACGTGGGACTCGAGGTGACGCAGGAAGTGAACAACGCGACGAGCGAGATAGCCTTCGATGCACCGGTCATCTCGACGCGGTCGGTGCAGACGCAACTGCTGCTCAAGGATGGACAAACCGTGGCACTCGGCGGCCTAACGGACAGCGAGCACGATGTGTCCCAGGGCGGCATCCCGGTCTTGTCGAGTATCCCGCTGTTGGGCGGTCTCTTCGGGCATGCGAGCCGTCAGACGACGTCGACCGAGCTCTATCTCTTTCTCACCCCGCACGTCCTTCACACCGATGCGGACGCGGACAGTGTGACCGCGCCGCTCATCAAACGCGCACATCCGGAGCAACCATGATCGAGACCCAGTTGAAGGACCTAATTGTCGGAAGCTCCGCCGCGATCCGACGGCTGCGAGACACCATTGCGCGCGTGGGGCCGAGCAAACTTCCAGTATTGATTCTTGGTCCTACTGGCGCTGGCAAGGAACTTGTCGCGCGCGGTTTGCATCTCGCGAGCGGCCGAGCAGGCAAGTTCGAGACGTGCAATGTCTGCGCGCTGACTCCTGGATTGTTCGAGAGCGAGGTATTCGGCCACGTTCGCGGCGCGTTTACGGGAGCGCTGCGTGATAAACGGGGACACCTGGTGGAGGCTAACGGCGGAACGATGTTTTTTGATGAAATTGGAGGCCTCAATCTCGAAAGCCAACCAAAACTGCTGCGAGCCCTCGATGGCTATGCATTTCGTCCTGTTGGCGCGTCGCAGGACCGGCTGAGTGATTTTCGTGTGATTGCTGCTACAAACGAGGACGTGCCGGCCATGGTCGCTGCAGGGCGGTTTCGTGCTGATCTCTGGTATCGCTTAGCTGGCATCACGTTGTGCGTGCCGGCACTCTCCGCGCGGCTTGATGACGTGCCTGCCTTGGTCGAGCACCTTCTTACCCGTCTGTCAAGCGAGTCGAAGCGACGACCACAGTGTGTCTCCGCCTGCGCGATTCGCGCGCTCCAATCTCACGCTTGGGGTGGAAACGTTCGTGAGTTGGCAGTCACGTTGGAGCGAGCTGTCCTGCTCGCCCAGGGGGAGATCATCGACGCGACCCACATCATGGCAGCGATCCAGATGGTGTCGAGGCGAGTGCACGGCTTGCAGAAGGCGACCGATGATCAGGTGATTTCCGCCTTAGACAGTGCCGCCGGCGACGTCAGTTTGGCTGCGCAGATTCTCGGCGTCAGTCGTCCAACGATATACCGACACCTCGCGGCGCTTGGCCTGACGCCGCGTCAGTGGCATTCCTCGTGGGTGGATTCTCAAGAATTTCTCGCTCGAGTTGCGAGAATGTCGGTGTGGCGTGACGAGCCAGGCGCTGCAAGTGAGCCTGATTCTGTGAGTTAGGCGTGGGTATGGCACGGCATGCGACGTGCCTAACGTGTGAGCCGTCTCCATCACATGCGGAGCGGTGCCATGCGTGTCTCGCGGCGAACCAGCGTTGTCTTGGTGTTAGTCTCGGCGTTGTGCGTCGTCTCGATTCTCCGGACGGCCAGCGCGCGGAATGCGGGTGCCGCATCGATCCAGCTTACGTACAGGGCGCGCGCACGCGGCAGGCAGACCATGAGTCTCTGCGGAAGCTTTGAGACGATCACGCCCTGCACCCCATCGACAACAGTGTGGGTGGCGAGCACTGATACGGTCGTGTTCGAAATCGATAATAACGGCAGTATGGACGACATCTTGAACGTCTCCTGCATCAAGCCCGGAATTCTGTCGGCGTGTTCAGTTACACCGGCCCTTGACACCGTGAAGGCAGGGCGCTCCAAGCAAGTGAAGCTCATCTTCACTGCGGGCCCGGCCTCCGGAACGGGCGTCGCGACAGTCGACGCCGAGGGTAACGTCGAGCTGCAAGCAACCGACACGGTAAAGTTGAATCCGATCAAAGTGACGCCGAAGAGCACCACTGTCTTGATGCCGCCCGACACCACATACACGCAGAGCTTCACTGTCAAGAATCTCGGGAACGTTGCCGACACCGTGAATCTCGCCAAGACCTGCGGCGCCTCGCTCACGTGCACGTTGGTCACGTCGAGCCCCATGGCGTTGGGTGCCGGAGCGTCCGGGACGGCGAACGTCAGCGTCACGACGATGGCGAGCGGGACATCCGGCGGCGTCACGCTCTCCGCCATTCCGCTGCACGGCATCGGCGGCGATACCGGGTCGGTCACGGTCAACGTTCCGGTGCCCTTGCCGCCGCAGGTCTCGTCGCTGCCACATAACGGCTATAACCGGTCCACGGCGCTCTGCGCGACGAGCTGCTTCAACGTGACCGCGGGCTACACGACGCCGGCGTACACGAGCCTCGACGTGCCGCGATCGGTCTCGCTCGTGTACTCGAGTGGCATGGCGTATCCGTTAGGCGTGGTCGCGGTCGATGTCAAAGATGCGAGTTTCGAGCTGGCGCAGCAGCTCTCTATCTCCGCGGTCCGCGGCGGCGCGAACGAAACGTTCGCCAACGGCACTACCGAGCTGTACTTCTCGCAAGGCGGCACGGACACGAGTACCAAACGGCTGGCCGCGCAGCTCTCGACCGCACTGGCCACGGGCATCTATCACGATACCACCACGATCAAGAGCCGATGGACGAGCGGGCAATACGCGGGCACGGTGACGCAGACGAGCGTCCCGACCACGCTGTTGGTGGACAACGAGGCGGCGAGTCCCTACGGCGCTGGGTGGGGCATCGCCGGGCTGCAGCACTTGGTCTTTACCTCGGACTCGCTCTCGCTTGCCATCACGGATGGCACTGGGTCCATTCTCCTCTTTACCCGTCCGACCAAGACCTCGCCCTGGGTGTCGCCGTTAGGCGACTTCACGACGCTCACCACCGTCCTGAGCGGCGGCACGGTGACGGGCTATCATCGCACCAGCCCGGACGGCACGATCCTCACGTTTTCACCGACGGGCTATCTTCAGGACGCCAAGAACCGCTTCGGCGACTCGACGCAGTACCACTACAATGGCTCCGACTTACTCACGGCGATCGTCGATCCCATCGGCGACTCGATGACGCTCGCCTACACGAGCAGCAAGCTCAGCACGATCACCGATCCCGGCGGCCGCATCTCCCATTTCACCGTCGACGCCAACGGCAATTTGACGACGATCAAGGACCCGACGAACACGACCACATTCAGCGGGACGTATGATACGCATCACCGGCTGACCCAGGTAACAGATCGCGGCAGCAACACGTGGCTCTACCGCTACGACTTCGCGAGCACGATGGCGTCGGACAGCACGCCCGCTGTCCTGGCCGATGGGGTGACCAAGCGGTTAGGCACGCGGTTCCGCTCGACGCTTGCGGCTGAGCTGATCGACACAGCGTCGCACACTGGATCGTCGGCCACGCCGGCGGCGAGAGCGATTTCCGACAGCGTCTGGGCCCTCGTCAGCGCACCGAGTGTGGATTCCGTGCGTTACAAGGTCGATGCCTTTGGCAACCCACTCGTGACGGAGGACGTCGGAGCGCAGCAGGTCTCGACGTCGACACTTGACATTGACTCGCGCGTCACAGCAACCGTGTGGACATCGCACGGGCAGCGTGTGCAGGTATCGACCGCAGTCTGGAGCGGCCCGGTTACGACCAAGACGACCGACAGCCTTTCCGGTGCGACGGTCAGCTACAAGTACGACGCGACGAACGAGCTCGTGACCGGCGTTGGCGGGAACACGGTACCGGACACGCTGTACCTGAATGCGGCCAAGACGTGGGCAGACAGCGAGAAGGTGGGCGCCACGGGTCACGACAGCGTGACGAAATACACGCACGACGCGCATGGCCGCCTTACGCAGACCACGGATCCATCTGGCCACGTGACGTCGGTGGCCTACTATACAACCGGCTTCCAGAACACACACACGGTCACGGCGGTCAATCGGGTGACGACGTACCAGTACGACCGGTACGGCCGCGCCGACTCGACGACCGTGCCCGGCGGGGCTGTCTTTACCGTGTCGCTGGACTCGCTCAACCGGACACGCACGAGCCGAGGGCCGAACGGCGTCCACATGACGTACGCGTACGACTCACTGTCGCGCGTGCGGAGCATTACCGATGCCAAGGGCCAGACCTACCAGTACAGCTACAATCCGTTAGGCTGGCTCCTCACGCAGATCAACGCCGACACCAACCACACGCTCTCGGCGCGAACCGACAGTTTCTTCTATAGCGCGGCGGGACTCGTGACCAAGCACCGCGACCGTAATGCGAAGGCGACGTCGATGACCTACGACAGCGTGGGCCGAATCGTTACGCTGACGCTTGCGGACGGACGCGTGACGAAGTACGCCTATGACCTCAATGGCCTCTTCCAAGCCGACTCGAATGCCGCGAGCATCGACACGAGCAAAACAGATGTGACAGGTCTCATCCACACGGAATTCACCAAGCAAGCCGGTCAGAGTTACACGGTTACCGCGACGAGCGACGCGAACGGTCTCCTTCAGAGCACCGTGCTCAAGAAGGGCACGACCACATGGGATTCGCTCGCTTACAGCTACGATGCCGACTTCCGCTTGAGTGAGCTGTCAACGCCTACTGGCGGCGTGGCGAACACGTTTTTTCATTACACCGCCGATGGACTCTTGACGAGCTGGAAGCTCCCCACGACGTGGGGGGACAGCGCCGTCGTCGGCTACAGCCAGACGCACCAACCGATCTCCCTCGGATACAGCAGGGCGGCTCTCGATACGCTGGATGAATTGTTAGCTCGGGCCGGCTGGCGACATACGCGGACTCGCTATCCGCCGATAGCTTGATCTGCGTGCCGGATCCGCATGGCCAGGACGGGGAGCACTGCACGCCCTCAGGTGGCTGGACCTTCGTTTCGCAATCGAGCTACACGTATGACTCGGCCAACAACCGGACAGACTTAGGTGCCGTTCTAACGCCAGGGAATCGGGCCACGACGTTCAACGGCTACACGCTCACCTATGACAACGTGGGCAATCTCACGCACAAGTCGAAGACGGGCTTTGACCAGTTTTTCTACTGGAACAGCATCGGCCAGCTGGATAGCGTGGTGACCAACGGAGTTAAGGTGAGCTTTGACTACGACGGGCTAGGCCGTCGCGTTTCCAAGCGCACCGGCTTGGATCTGCGCTACATCTACTCAGGAGGCCAGCTCATTGCAGAGGTCGACTCGTCGATTACGACCACCGCGCAGAAGATTTATCGCTACTATCCGGGCGTCGACAATCCGCACAGCGTGAAGGAGGTGAGCGGCACCTACTACTACCTCTCAGCGATCGGCACGCCGGGCGTCGCTGCCGTGATCGATTCGACTGGCAAGATCAAGGACCGTTATCGGTATAATCCCTGGGGCGGCCTAGAGGACTCGGTCGAGACGGCGACGAACGTCCTAAAATTCGCGGCGCGGGAGTACGACCCGGAAACGCACCTGTACTACAACCGGGCTCGGTACTATGACCCTCAACTTGCCCGCTTTATATCCGAGGATCCAATCGGACAATCAGGCGGCGTCAACCAGTATGCGTATGCAGGGAACAATCCAGTTGGAGCGGCAGATCCGTCGGGTGAGTGCTTCGGAAGTTTTTCTTCCGGGTCTGACCAGGATTACCTGTACGGCGGGGACTGGGGCGACTGCTCACCACAGAAAGATGGCCTTGGCATGACGTTTGGAGCCGGCCTTTGGGGAGGCGAGTCCTGGCATTGCACATCGACGGACGTGAATTACTGCCTGGCAAGTGCTAAGCTTTACCTTCGATTCGGTATCAGTCTGTCGTCGGACTACTGGGTCGGGGGAGAGTTCAAAGACGTCTCCCTTGGCTGCAGACCGCTCAACGGTTGGGAGTGGTTAGCCGAACACTGTGCATTTCGTTGGAGATTTACTGCAGGTGGTCCTATATACGGAGAGCTGGAAGATGAGGGGGGCGTCAGCCAAATCTTCCGAGGCCCGACAGTTCAGAAGTCCACCCCCAGTGCGTTCGACTGGGAGATACTTGGCGGCGCAGACCTAGCAGCAAAAATCTGGCAGTTTTTTGGTAATGTAGCGGACAGCTGGCCCAAGGACCCCTACGTTTTGGGAGATTCCAACGAGTTCGCCTGCGCGGTTCTGCGGCGAGCTGGTGTCCGTCTTACGACGAGCCAGTGGTTTCACTTCAACAATTTCCGCACTACGTTCGGACCAATGGGTCTTGACGGGTGTGCTCCGTTGTTCTCGCCATGAATTGAATTGAGACACGGCGTTAATCTGCGCCGGCCGATGACATGTTGACTCTTTAGCAATACTCATATGATCTTGCGAAGCCTACGGGTCTATTTGCTAGGGGTGGGAATGGCATGGACATCTCTAGCCATCCTTGCCGTTGCGGCAGTGGCTTGCCAGCAGCCACAACCACCGAGGGGCAAGAGAGTCGAATACCGCGATTTGATTTCCCAGTCTGTCGAGTTGATCGACTCCGCAGTGACACTAGGCGATACCGATACCTGGATAGCTGTGGAACCTCCGCTCAAGATAGCCTTCCCATTTAGCTCACTGTGCGTCGAGATTCCCGGCGGTTACCGGCAGAGCTACATGCCACTAGCGCTGTTTGCTCCTTCCGGCGAAAAGGTGGTGATTTCCGCCCAGGTCAAGCTCAGCGACGGATCTGCGGTCCCCATGCAGTTCTCAGGTCTTTCCGCTGGCCGAACACCGACTGGAGAAGGAGGCCAGTATTGCTTGAAGTCGTATATGTTTTCGGAGAAGGAAGGAGAAGGATTTTCCGTTGGAACCATAATAACGGGATTGACGCTTAGGAGCAGTCTGCCTATGACTACTCGCCACGTTCGGTGGAACTCTGGTAGCTGACTGTGGCGTTGTTGTTGGAGGTAGCGTCTGGTTGGGCGCGAGTATCGCTCGTGTCAGGGATCTCGCTCCGGTCTTGAGAAGCGAGAACAGCGGACGTCGTTTGCATCTGCCTCGAGAGTGTTCCTAGTGGCGCCCAACGTCGGCCGCGCTTTGTTAGGCAGCGTGGTCGCCTGCCGTGGTAGGCGACGGATGCGCGATCGAAGACGATGTGCCCGTTTGAGCGCGCGTATTCCAAGATTAGTCGTGACTTCCCTGTTAGACTCTCTTTTGGTCGCTTACGGAACGGCTGCGAGCGCTGAGTAAGTTGCGCAGTTGCTGCCATTGGTGGGACTTGATTTTACCATAGGCCCAACGGGGGCTGTCCCGAATGTAGTTGAAAATCAGGTGCTGCCGCGCATGAAGCGGCGGGTTAGGCCGCAGTGGATGTGAGCACGAGTTTGGTTTGCAGCGCCTGTTTCAGCAAGGGGAGATGCCGGTAGTTCTTCACGCGGCGGAATTGCCGCTCCATCGCCCAGAGGGCGGCAGCACACCGTGATGCGCGTCGTAGAAGCGCCAGCCTTGAATGAAAACGGCATCTTGGAGGACTTCGCCCATGCCCAACGGCCGCCTGATAAGTGTGAGGTCGGATGTTCTACTCGTTGACGTAACCCGCGCCGCCTAATCCGGTTGTTCGTGCCAATCCGCACGCCTACCGATTCTGCGTATGCGGCTTATCTGTACCAACTATGATGTGACCCCGCCACCTGATCCGGGTGATCCAGTTATTCTTGCCGATCCTCACGACGGAGGATCGATGCGCACTCCGGCACTGCCGCGGTGCCCGAAAGCAGACGCGGCACGCCCGCAGCTGGATGCTCGCGTGCCATGCGCCCCTCGAGCCACAATCCATACCGCGACAACGCGGCGCTCCCGCAGACCAATAGATCATGCCCACGAACACGAACGCCCCGGTGCAGAAGCCGAGCCAGTTCGGATCCTGCGCGGCGGATCGCGCAGTATTGAGCAGATCGAAGAGCCCGATAATGACGATGAGGCTCGTGTCCTGAAAGAATCCGACCGCGATCGAAATGAACGACGGTAGCACGGTCCGCAGCGCCTCCGGCAGCACGATGCGCCGCATCGTCTGCCACCAGCTCAGTCCTAACGCAAGGCCGACGTCGAGGCGAGGCAACGGTCGGCAACATGTTGTCCGACGTCTTTTCCCGCCTTGTGAGCGACGGTATATTCGGCGCACTGCCTGAGGACATCAGAGGAGCCATAGATGGACTCACCGGAGACGTGTTAGGCACACTCTCAAGTAACCAGGATCCGTGCGGTGGCCAAGAAAACACTTAGCGACGTTTGGCCGTTCCTTGTCGGGGTCGCGGTGTGCCTCGGGAATGTCTTGTATGGCATGAGGACCGGCAGGGTGATATTCCTGACCCGACTAGTGAAGAGGCATGACGAAACCCTTCTTTTTTGGTTTGCCGTCTTGTTCTCTGGACTGGTTGGTGCATTTGGTATTTTCTTATTCATAGTCCCACTCCTTTAAGAGGTGTTGGCCGAACATTTTCTGACTCGTCGCGCCGTCGAGCCTGGCGACCGGCAGTACGTGTCTAACGCAGACATCCAAGCAATGCGAGCTTACAAATGGAGTGGCAACGTGCGGGAACAGGCCCTGACGCTCGAGCGCGCCCCGCTCTTTGCGGACGGTAAAGTAATCGACGCAATACGTGTAGAGGCAGCTCTCGGCTACGCACATACGCTCGTTCGCTTCGATCAGCTCCAGCGAGGATGCGCGAGAAGCTGATTGCGGCCATGTGGTTGACGTGACCCCCGTTTTCGGTCCAGCAATTCATACCTTCTCATGCGAGGTGGGGAGAGAAGGCGTAACTTCGGCCATCACCACCGAGGCGCCGCAGCCCGGTCCGTAGACCAGTTGCCGGCGCCACGATCAGTCCGGTCTCGCCGTCACGGTGAGTAGTTGCGACGCGCGGACAGCCGGATGCTCGCGCGCCATGCGCCGCTCCAACCACAGGCCATAACGCGACAACGCGGCGCTTCCGCAAAAATAGATGGCACCCACGAACACGAACGCCTCGGTGTAGAAGCCGAGCCAGTTCGGATCCTGTGCCGCCGATCGCGCCGTATTGAGAAGGTCGAAGAGCCCGATGATGACGATGAGGCTCGTGTCCTGAAAGAATCCGACCGCGATCGAGATGAACGACGGCAGCACGGTGCGCAGCGCTTCTGGCAGCACAATCCGCTGCATCGTCTGCCACCAGCTCAGTCCTAACGCAAGGCCGGCGTCGAGGCGGCGGGCGGGGACGAGCTGGAGTCCTGATCGCACGGCTTCGGCCAGATACGCGGACGCGAACACGATCACCGCGGCCTGCGCGAGCGCGAGCTTGTCGACGCTCACTCCGGTGGGCAGCGCGAGCGGGAACACGAGCACGGCCACGTAGAGCACCGCGATCAGCGGCACGCCGCGCACGACTTCGACGATGGCGCCGGCGACCGCACGCGGCAGCGGCCGGCGCGAGCGCCTGCCTAACGCAAGGACGACGCCGATCGGAAACCCGCCGGCCAGGCCGAGCGCCGTGAGCATGATGGTCACCGGCAGGCCGCCCCACCGCTGCGTGGGTACGACCGTCAGGCCCAAGCCGCCGTGCATGACGACGAACGCCAGCGCGAGGCCTAACGCCCACGCGGCGAGCAGCCACCTGGTCCAGCATCGCGGGATGGCCGTGCACACCACGAGCGCGACCAGCACCGCGGCGGCGAGCCCGGGGCGCCAGCGTTGGGCAGCGGGATAGAGCCCGAACAGAATGAAGCCGGCCTTGTGGCCGATGAACGCCCAACACGCACCGCCAGCCGCGCGACGGCAGTCGTCTGCGGTACCGGACCACGTGGCGCCGACGAGCGCCCAACGCGCGAGCGGGACCACGACGGCCGCGGCGATCCCGGCCACGATCACCGTGAGCGCAGCGGCAGCGGGTGTTGCGAAAGACCGCCGGATGGCGGTCGTCACCGGCGACATGCGCGCCGCAGGGGAAGCCGCCTCACTCACGAGATAGCGGTCCCGGTGCGCAGGAGATGCGCGTTGTAGCGGCCGAGTGCCGCGGCCACGAGCAGGCTGAGCGAGAGATACACCGCGATCATGATCAACATCGTCTCGATGCTGTGTCCGGTCTGATTGCCGGCGGTGTTCAGGATGCTCACGACATCGGGGAACCCGATCGCAACCGCAAGGCTCGAGTTCTTGATGAGGCTCACGCAGTTGGTGGCCAGGAGCGGCACCATGGCGCGGAGCGCGACGGGCATCACCACCAGCCGCAGCGTCTGCCAGCGCGACATGCCTAACGCACCGGCCGCGTCGCGCTGCCCGCGGGGCACGGCGAGTACGGCGCCGCGTACCACCTCGGAGATGTGCGCGGACTGGTGGAGCACGAGCGCCGCAAGCAGCGCGGCGAGCTCGGGCGACAACGTCACACCGCCAACGAAGTTGAACCCGGTGAGGCGCGCCGCGGTGATCACGGGCGGCCGGACCACTGCTGACACACAGGCGGCCGCGACACAGGCCGCGGGCGCGATCCACCACCGCGTGCCTAACCGGCGCCGGAGCGCAATCGTGGCCACCGCAGCCAGCACGAAAACGATGGTCCATGGCCCGATCGACACGGCCGGCAGCACGAGCCCGCGGTTCGAGAGGAACACGCCGCGCACCGGCGAGAGCGCGTGCTCGGGCGACGGGAGCGCGTGCAAGCTCGCGGCGAGAAAGAGCAGCAAGAGCAGCAATGGCGTATTCCGCACGATCTCGACGCCCGCGCGCACGAGGCCGCGCAGCGCAGGGTTGGGCGAGAGCCGCAAGACCCCGGCGACGAACCCGACCATGATCGCGAGCACGCAGCCCAGCGCCGACACGAGCGCAGTGTTGAGCAGGCCGACGACAATCGCCCGCCCGATGCTCTCTGCCGGCGAGAACGCGAGCCACCACGTGTCGCCGATCTCGAAATTCGCCGGATGCCGCAAGAACCCGAAGCCCAACGTGAGGCCACGTTGGGCGAGACTAACGCTGGTGTTCCGGGCGAGCCACCACACCACCGCCGCCGTGACTCCGAGACCGAGGCCCTGGAGCACAACGGCGCGGCGGTCGGCGGCGGGACGCATCACCGGAACGGCGGCGAGTACATGAGCCCTCCGTCCGTCCACAGCTTGTTGAGTCCGCGGTCGATCTTGAGCGGCGTCGCGGGTCCGAGGTTTCGGTCGAAGATGTCCTTGTAGTTGCCGACTTTCTCGATTACGTGCAGCGTCCACTGTGGATCGAGGCCGAGTCCGTCGGTGGCGCCCGGCTCGAGTCCCAAGAACCGGCGAATCGACGGGTCGGCAGTCTGCGCGAATTGCGCTGCGTTCTGCTGGTCGATGCCGTACTCTTCGGCCTGCACCGGTGCGCGAAAGACCCAATTCACGATCTCGAGCCACGCGTCGTCGCCGGTGCGCACCACCGGGGCAATCGGTTCCTTCGAGATCCGGTCGGGCAGCACGACGTAATCGTCGGGGTGCTGCAGCATCGTGCGCGTGGTGGCGAGGCCCGCGCCATCCTGGCTGATGGCGTCACAGCGTCCGCCGGCGAGCGCGCTCACCGCGGCGCGCAGATCTTCCATCACCACGGGATGAAACGTGATCTTGTTGCGGCGCGCGAAGTCGGTGAGGTTGAGCTCCGTGGTCGTGCCTTGTTGGACGCAGATCGTGGCGCCGTCGAGCATGCTCGCCTTGGTCACGTTCGATTTCTTCGCGACCAGGAATCCCTGTCCGTCGTAGAAATAGATGGGCCCGAAGTGGAACGATTGCTTCAAGGCTCGGCTGCTCGTGATGGTCGTGCCGTTCGCGAGGAGATCGACTTCGCCGGATTGCAGACCCGAGAAGCGCTGTTCCTGCGTGTACGGGATGAACTGCACCTTGTCCGGGTCATTGAACAACGCGACCGCCATCGCTCGGCAAAAATCGACGTCGAAGCCGCGCCAGCGGCCGGCGTCGTCGGGCGTGGCGAACCCGGCGCCCTCGGTGATCCCGCATTTCACGGCCCCGCGGGCGCGCACGGCGCTCAGCGTAGGCGTGGCGCCGCCGGCCGATCCGTCAGCCGTCGAACCCGGAGTCGATTCCGTGGTGCAGGCCGCGAGCGCGAGCCCCAGGCACGCCGCGAGCGCCGCCGCGGCGCGGCGGATGCCTAACGGAGCGAACCGCCGCGCGCTCACGAGCCGGCCGCCGCTGCTCCGAGCCGCTCGAACCCGCGCTCGAGATCGGCGATCAGATCCGCCGGGTCCTCGAGTCCAATGTGCAGCCTGATGTACGGTCCGCCGCCCGCCGAGCGCCACGCCGTCGCCGTACGGTGCGACGCCGGGTTCATCGGGATCGCGAGACTCTCGAACCCGCCGAAGCTCACGCCCTTGCCGAACAGCTCGAGGCCATCGAGCATCGCGGCCATCGCCGCTCTCGGCGCCGGCGCGAGCGACACACCGAAAAGACCACTCGCGCCGGTGAAGTCTCGCGCCCACAACTGGTGGCCCGGGTCCGATTCGAGCGCCGGAAAATGTACGCGCGCCACCTCGGGCCGCGTGCACAACCACTGTGCCACCTGAACCGCGTTGCGATAGTGCCGGTCCATGCGCACGCCTAACGTACGCAGCCCGCGCAGCGCGAGGTACGCATCGTCCCCGCCCACGCAGTGACCAAGCTCCGCCACCGCCGATCGGATGCGCTCGTACAACGGCTGCGTAGTGGTGATCGTCCCCAGCATCACGTCGCTGTGCCCGCCGATATACTTGGTCGCTGCCTGGATCGACACATCCACGCCGCGCGCCATCGCGGGAAAGAAGTAGGGACTCGCCCACGTGTTGTCCATCACCACTACAATGCCCGCCTCGTGCGCCGCAGCGGCGATCGCGGGCACGTCCTGTACCTCGAACGTCTCCGAGCCCGGCGACTCGACGAACACCACGCGCGTCTCTCGCTCGAACAGCGCGCGAATGCCGGCTCCGACTAACGGATCATAGTAGGTTGTCCGAACGCCGCGCTTGGGCAATGTCGCGTCGCAGAACTTGCGCGTCGATGCGTACGCGGTGTCGACCATGAGCACGTGATCGCCGTGCCGCGTGAGCGCGTCGAGGGCGGTGGTCACGGCCGCGAGACCGGATGGCAAGAGCATCGCCCGGTACCCGCCTTCCACCGCGGCGATGGCTTGTTCTAACGCAAACGTCGTCGGGGTGCCGAGCTGTCCGTAGCGCACCACGTCGAAGCGCGTCGCGGGATCGCGCGACCGCTCGTACGTGGCCACCGTCGGAAACAGGATGGTGGAAGCGTGATAGACCGGCGGGTTCACCGCGCCGTGCTGGTCCGAGGGGTCACTGCCCGAGTGGGTGAGCAGCGTGTCGATCGACTGCCGCGTCGTCATGCCTCAAAGTACGGGCGCGACACGCCCGCGGAAATGGCGCTCTGCATCATGACGCGCGACGCACGGCACGCCGATCAGCTCGCACGCAGCGCGTCCGCGCGGTGCGCCGCGGCCGACGCTCCTGATGCGCCCAACGCATCGAGCACGCGCGCGTACTGCTTCCATCCCCAGATGTTGCGCGGCCGTTTCGTCGTCCGCTCGGCCAGGAGCTCGTCGGCGATCGACAGACGCCGGGCGCGCCACGCAGCATCGATGAGCAACTGCTCGAACAGATCGCGTTGGGCGTGGCTCCCCCCCACGTGCTTGATGCGATCGCGAACGGGCGCGAGGAGGTCGACCACTTGGCCGTAGTCGCCGCTCCGGTGCGCCACCACGGCACGCGCGAGAGGGAGCCCGACCTCCGCCATCACCGTGGCCTCCGTGTGCTCGCCTAACCGGGCGAATCGCTCGCACGACTCGAGAAACTCGCCCACGCCGTGCGCATCGTCCACGGCCGCCAGCGCCATCAGATAGTGCAGGTCGACGAACACCAGCGCGTGGTCGTTCGGGTGTCCCCGCGCACAATCCGCGAGCTCGCGCCACCGCGATCCGACGTCGACGCCGGCCTGCTCGAGCCGCCACAACAGCGACACCGCGTTCGTGACGTCGAGGTACTCATCGGTCGCCACGCGACGGATCACGTCGTCGTAGAGGTCGAGGACGGTGTCGTATCGATCGAGGTCCAAGTGATACAGCGCCTCGTGCCAACGCAGGTGCAGCGTGAAGTTGTTGCAATGCATCCAATGCGGCGCCACGTCGCGGATCCACGTGAGGCCATCGCCTAACCGCCCCTGCATCTCGGCCACGTGCGCGACGGCGTGCGCGGCCCAGATGTCGCTCGGGTTGATCTCTACGGCGCGCCGGCCCGTAGATTCCGCGCGCGCGTAGTCTCCGGATTCCTCGAGCGCATAGGCGTGGCACCCCAACACGTAGCCGAAGCCGGGCATCTGCGGTCCCCACGCCGGCAGCGCGCGCTCGATGGTCACGCGCATCCGCGCGCTCTCTCCCAGATACGACAACACGAACTGCGATACGCGGAGCGCCAGGATGTCGAGCGGTCCGTGGTCGAGTGCCGCATCCCAGTGGTGGACCGCACCGCGCAGATCGCCGCTACACCAGGCGTCGAGCGCGGCGACGTGCGCGCGCTCGCGCGGTGCCAGCGTCGAGATGCGACCGGCAGCCTCGCACGCATTGTCGAGTGCGCGCGCGGCGAGCGCAAAGCCGGTGCGTTTGCTGGACAGCAGGTTGAGGTAGCCGTCCATGCAGTGCGCGAGGACGCACGAGGGATCCTCGCCTAACACGGCATCGAGGCGCGCGCGCGAGTCGCTCCGCGCGCCCAGGTAGGCATCGATCGCGGCGTCGAGGCCGCGCACGCTGTCGGGCGTGGCGGCGATCACGGCCTGGCCGCGCGCGTCGGCGAAGTTGGCCTTCAGCACGACGCGCTACCGCGTTGGGCGTTCACACTCGGCGTGGCCACGCCCGCGCGACGCGTCAGGCCGGCTCGGTGATCCAGTAGCGGACCACCGGGTCGCCGGTGTTCACCACCTTGTGCGCCCACACGAGCCCGGCCAGCCCGCCGCCGGGCGCGCGCACGCGCTCCACGATCTCGCCGAACACGTTGCAAATCTGTGCGACCTCCTGTCCGGCCACGATCTCATCGCCCACGTGCACGCCTAACCGAAGCAGGCCCGACCGCGACGCGCGCACCACGATGCGGTCGCGGGCCGCGATGCGGGGCCCGTTGGTCGGGCGGCCGCCGTCGAGCATGCCCAGGTGCCGCATCACGTTGTACGCACCTTCCATGTGCGTACGCACATCCGCTTCGTCCAGCGTTCCGTTCCCACCGCACTCGGCCAGAATGGATACGACGCCGTTGCGCGACGCCGAATGGTTGAGCGAGCCCGCGAACGGGGGAATCGAGCTGCCATCGGTCGCCAGCGAAATTAAGCGGGGCGTGAACGCGCGCGCCAACGCCTCGCCCTTTTCGTCCAGCTCGCGCCGGCCGGTGAGCGCGTAGCCGGCAAACGGAAACAGCATTTCACCCAGGTCGCCGCCGTGGAAGTCGATGTGGTACTCGGCGGCGCCGATCACCTCGCGCAGCAGCACATCGGCGAGAATCTCGGAGATCGACCCGTCGCTCCGGCCGGGCGCGATGCGGTTCAGGTTGAGGCCATCCAGCGGCGACACGAACCCGGCGCGATGCTCGAACATGCGCATGTTGGACACCGGCACGCCGATCACGGCGCCGCGCAGCTGGTCGGGCTGGATGCCCTGCAAGAGGCGCATGACGGCGTCGATCGGTGCGTACTCCGCGGCGTGGACGCCGGCGGTGAAGCAGAGGACGGGTCCGTCGGCTTTGCCGTTGATGAGGACCAGCGGCACCTGGATAGGGCCGGCCGGCGTTTCTCCGATCGTGAGCCATCCGCGTGTCTTCTCGCCGGGTTGGGCGGCGATGTCGCGGATGCGAAGCGTGTCGCGCACCAGCGGCTCAGGGTGCGGCGGCGCCGGCCGGCGCGCCGGTGCCTAACGAGTGACACGCCCCGGCCAGGCGGCGCACGCCTTCATCGATCTCGTCGCCATCGGCGTGGCTGAACGCGACGCGGATGAACCGGCCGCGCTGCTCGCCGCCGCCATTGGCGAAGAATTTGCTGCCCGCGATCACGATCACCCCGGCGTCGGCCGCGCGGCGCGCGAGCTCGTCGCCATCGACGCCCGGCGGCAGCGACAACCACAGGTAGTAGCCACCGTTAGGCACCTGGAACGACACCTCGGGCAGCTCGCGCTCCATCGCGCGCACCATGCGATCACGGTGCGCGCGATACGCTTTCTGGACGCGCGCTGTGTGGGTGTCGAGCCGTCCGGCCGTGCAGAACTCGAGGATCACGCGCTGCGTGAGCGGACACGATCCGGCGTCGGTCTTGAGCTGCGCCATGCGCGCCAGCAGATCGGGGGCGCCGGCCGCCCAACCCACGCGCAGTCCGGGCGCGAGCAGCTTGGAGAACGTGCCTAACTGAATCACCGCCGCCCCGTCCGTGTCCAACGACTTGAGCGACGGCACCGACTCTCCCTCGAAGCGCACCTTTCGATACGGGCTGTCCTCCACGAGCAGCACGCCGTAACGCACCGCGAGCTCGACGAG
>DATEKK010000212.1:0-25153 GCA_035277485.1 Gemmatimonadaceae bacterium | reverse complement strand
CTCGTCGAGCTGGTGGCGCCCACGCATTTCCGCGCGTCGCTCCAGGAACCGACCGTTGCCGGCGACCCGACGTCGTCGCAGCACGCCGAGCAGCTGCCGACGTACAACGCGTACTCGATCGATGGCGATGTGACGGCACCGCTCGTGTACGTGAACTACGGGTTGCCAGAGGACTACGACTCGCTCGAGCGGCACGGCGTGCCGGTGAAGGGCGCGATCGTCATTGCGCGCTACGGCAACTCGTGGCGTGGCGTGAAGCCGATGGTCGCCGCCGAGCACGGGGCGGTGGGTTGCATCATTTACTCGGATCCTGCCGACGATGGCTACGACCAGGGTGACGTATTCCCCAAGGGGCCGTATCGTCCGCGCGAGGGCGTGCAGCGCGGCAGCGTGATGGAAATGCAGTTGTATCCGGGCGACCCGCTCACGCCGGGGGTCGGCGCGACCCATGATGCCAAGCGTTTGTCGCGGGCGGACGCGCAGACGATCACAAAGATCCCGGTGCTGCCGATCTCGTACGGCGACGCCCAGCCGCTGCTCGCTGCGTTAGGCGGACCCGTCGCGCCGCCGGCGTGGCGCGGCGGACTGGGCGTGACGTATCACATGGGCGGACCCGGCCCGGCGCGCGTACACCTGGTCGTCAAGTCCAACTGGGACTTGAAGCCGGTCTACGATGTGATCGCCACCATCCGCGGCGCGACGGAGCCCGACCAATGGGTGGTGCGCGGCAACCATCAGGATGCCTGGGTGAACGGCGCTGAGGATCCTACCGCGGGCCAGGTAGCGCTGATGGAGGAAGCGCGCGGGTTAGGCGCGTTGCTCGCGCAAGGATGGCACCCGCAGCGCACGATCATCTACGCCGCCTGGGACGGTGAAGAGCCGATGCTGCTCGGCTCGACCGAGTGGGTGGAAGAGCACGCCGACGAGTTGCGCCAGAAGGCGGTCGCCTACATCAACAGCGACACGAACGACCGTGGCTATCTGTTTGCCGGCGGGACGCCGTCCTTGGCCTCGTTCATCAGCGACGTGGCCAAGGACGTCGAGGATCCGGAGACGCATCTCTCGGTGTGGAAGCGGCGCAAGCTCGCCGACATCCGGTCGGCGCGCTCGGACGATCAGCGGCGTCAGATGCGCGCGAGCGACGTGCTGCGCGTCGGTCCGTTAGGCTCCGGCTCCGACTACTCGGGCTTCGTCGACCACATCGGCATCGCGTCGCTCAATATCGGCTTCGGCGGCGAGAGTGAAGGCGCCGGCGTGTACCACTCGGTGTACGACGACTTCTACTGGTACACGCACTTCAGCGATACGTCGTTCGTGTACGGGCGCGCGCTGTCGCAGGTGGGCGGGACGGCGGTGATGCGGTTGGCCGATGCGCAGGTGCTGCCGTACGATTTCACCGGCCTCGCGTCCACGGTGCAGGGCTACGTGTCGGATCTGCAAAGGCTGTTGCAGACGGAGCAGGATGAGACCACGGAACGCAATCGCGAGATCCAGGAAGGCGTGTTCGCCGCAACGTCGGATCCATGGCACCCCACCAGTGCGCCGCCGACGGAACCGGTACCTCCGCACCTCGGTTTCGCGCCGCTCGAGAACGGCGCCGACTCGCTGAGCCACGCCGCCGACCGCTACGCCAAAGCGTTCGCCGCGCTCGCCGCCGACACGTCGTACGGAGCGGGAGCGCCGGCACCCGTGAACGCGCTGCTCATCCAGGCCGCGCGTCGCCTAACGGACAAGCGCGGCCTGCCCGGGCGCCCGTGGTACACGTTCGAGCTCGAGGCGCCGGGCATGTACACGGGCTACGGGGCGAAGACCATGCCCGCTGTGCGCGAGGCGATCGAACAGCGCAAGTTCCCGCTCGCGCAAGAACAGATTCAGACGGTGGGCGACGTTCTCGACGCCGAGGCCGCGTTGGTCGACTCGGCGGCGCGGATGCTCGGAGCGCATCCGTAAGGCGCGCTACTCCTCGGGCGCGCCGCCGCTCCTCGCGACCTGATCCGCGCGAATCTTTGCCGCGTCGAAGCGGCGGGCGCTCGCGAGCATCTTGTCGATGGTCTCGTCGAAATCAGCTTCGCCGCGCTTGAAGCGCAGCGGGTTGATGCGCGCCACGACGAACGCGCGCAGATACGGACTCTCGAAACCGCGCGACTTGAGGCTCGCGACCGCCGCGGTCACCGCGTCGTTGAGCTCGAGGAGTTTGGCCGCGCGCTCGCGTCTCACCTCCAGCGCCCGGGGCAGCTTCATGGACAGGAACTTGTCGCAGCGCTTGAGCACCGGGTGGTACGCGCCGCCGGCGAACCGCCCGTTCTGCTCGTAGCAGAATCCCAGCGTGATGAGCGCGGCTTCCTCGAACTCGATGGCGTAGTCGCGTTCGGGGCGATCGTCGAGCTCGGCGAGCGCGACGGCGAGCCGCGCGACCTCGAGTGCTTTTTCCCGCAGATTGTGCGCTTTCTCGGTGTTGAGCAGCAGAATGCGGTGCGCGACCTCGGCCTCCGGGATCACGAGCGCGACGATGGCCTTGGCGCCTAACCGGCGCATGGCGCCGAGGCGGTGATAACCGTTGGGCGTCCAGTAGAGACCATCCGCCGTGGGCACGGCGGTCACCGGATCGACGTAGCGGTCCAGCCGATCGATCGCATCCGTGAGGCGGCCGACGTGGGAATCGGACAGGTCGCGCTGGAAGGGCGTGGGCTCGACCTTGTCCACGGGGAGCGCGGCGAGGATCTGCCAGTGGCTGCCTAACGGATCGCGGTAGATGCCCAACACGGCGCCGCCGTCGCTCGCGATGCGCTCGGCGAGCTCGTCGACCGCGGCGGGGTGGGCGGCGGTGGCGAGGCGCCGCGCATCGAGGCCGCGCGACAGCGGTTCCGCCTGGGCTTTCTTGCGCTTCGCACGGGGCATGTGACGCGCCTAGTTGAGGTGCAGGTGATACGCCGCGATCGCATTCTCGCGCATCACCATTCGTGCCAACTGCTCGGCCCGGGTCCGATCGATCTCGCCGTCGCGCATCATTCCCGTGAGGGCCAGGGCCAGCGCACGCCGAGCGGTCTTGGTGCCTAACACTGCCGATTCGGCCCACCCGTACGCGGGGCTGTTGTCGAACGCATCGGTGCCGAACAACACCTTGTCGGGCCATTCGCCTAACCACTGGCGCAGCACCCGCGCGAGCTCGGCGGGCTCCAGGATGAGCGTCATGGCGGAAATGTCGGTATAGACGTTGGGTTTCGCGAGCAGCGTCTGCGTTTCGTCGACCAGCGGCCATCCGCCGTGAATGAGAATGATGGTCGTGCCGCGCAGCGTCGAATCGTCGAGTGCCGGCTCGAGCAGGTGCGGCGCGCTGCCGGCGGCGTCATAGAATCCGCCGTAGGTCTCGAGACAATGGATCTGCACGGACATGCCCTGGTGTCCGGCCTCTCGCACGATCACGCGGAACAGGTAGTCCTCGAGCGCCTTGTACTCGGCGTGCGTCGGCGTGCCGCCGGCCGCGTAGCGTGCGTACACGCGGCGCGCGAGCGCGGGATCGGGATCGTCGAAGTCGAGCGGCCGAAGATACGCGGCCTCGAACTTGATCGACACGGCGCCGCCGCGCTTCTGCTGCTCGAGCGTCGGCACGATCACGCGTGCAACGTACGCGTCGAGGGAGCGCGGCAACGCGGCGATGCCGAGGTCGTGGAGGTCGCGGCGGAGAAGCTTCGACTCCTTGGGATAGAGGGATCGCGTGTCGGGCGTGCGCGCGGCTTCGGCGCGCGTATCGAGCGGGAGCATGAGCGCATCGTCGAATGCAACCCATCGGAAGCGCGGCGGTGCGAGGCCGGGCCCGAGTGCGATACGGTTGGCCATCATGACATCGATGCCGGCCTGGTCGAGGGCCCACGATGGAAACCGTTCACCCTCGCGTTGGGCGACGTTCCGTTGGGCGGACGCGAGCGCATCGCGATACGCGGCGCCGGTGTCGGTGGACGTCACGCCATAGAGCGTGCGTTGGGCATCGCGCCATTCCGTGTTCTCGGCGCGAAGGCGTGCCTGGAGCGGGAAGGGAGGGACGCCGTCGAGCGGTAACGCATCGAAGTCGGTGTCCGGCGGCGCGCCGGGAGCGACCGGCAGCATGGGGTGGGCGTGGCTGTCGATCGCCTCGATACCATCGATGTATGTCGCGAGCGCCGAGTCGACCGGTGTTTGCGCCGGCGACACGCGTGCGAGGAGCACCGAGCAGGCCACGAGGACCAGCGTGCGTTTCATGGTGAAGACGGTGAGAGAAGATCCACGCCTCGACTGGCCGCGGGACCAGCGTTGAATCTCGCGCTCCGCCGCCGGTCCGCTAGAGGCACTCGATAGGTAAAACGAGGGATCACGAAAGTGATCGTTCTGCGCGAGGGAAGGCGCGCTGCCTAACGGCAAGAACTGGTAGTTGTTGTCGTCGTTGTTGAAAAAACGGGTCTTCCGAGACTTTCGGGAAATGTTCTCGACATGAACCGACGGGCAAGGCGGTGCACCGCCTGCGGGTCCGCCTTCACGGTCTCAGTCGTGCTCGCGTGTACCCTTGACGATCTATGGGGGATGTGTTTCCTTCCCAGAGTCGTTCTAGGGGTGCGCGCCGCGGCGCGCGGCGAGCGTTCACCTGTCGCGGGCAGGGAATTGTCATGGCTTCTGAATCGGATACGGTCGAGCTGCTACAAGGCACACTGGATGTGCTCGTCCTCAAGGCGATCTCGTGGGGCCCGGCGCACGGATACGGCGTCGCGCGATGGCTGCAGGACGTGACCGATGATGCGCTGCGCATCGAGGAAGGCTCGCTGTATCCCGCCCTGCACCGCCTCGAGAAACGCGGTTTCGTGGAAGCGACGTGGGGTCTGTCGGAGAACAATCGCAAGGCGAAGTACTACCGCATTACGTCGCGCGGGCGTCAGCAGCTCAAGCACGAAGCATCGTCCTGGTCCGCGTTCGCAACGGCGGTCGCGAAGGTGCTGACGAGCACCAAGCGGCCGGCCTTGGCCTAACGACGGCAACGCATCGCCATGTTGCCGAGCCCATCCAACCCCGCCTGGTTTCGCTACGTCACCTTCTGGCGACGTGACCCGCGCGCCGAGCTCGACCAGGAGCTGGCGTTCCATTTCGAGGCGCGTGTCGACGAATACATCGCGAGTGGCCTCGACCCCGATGCCGCTCGTGCACTCGCGGTCGAGCGGTTAGGCGATCTCACGCGGGTCCGCGACGACTGTCGGCGCATCGAAGCGCAATACGCCCGGAGGCGATCCATGACCGACTCGGTGTCCGGCGTGCTCGGCGACCTGCGGCACGCGGTGCGGCAGCTCGCGCGCCAGCGCGCGTTCGCGGCGGCGGCCATCGCGTGTCTCGTGTTAGGCATCGGCGTCAACACCGCCATCTTTTCGGTGGTCGACGCCGTGGTCTTTCGCCCGCTGCCGTTCCGCGATCCGGGCCGGCTCGTGATGATCGGCGAGGCGCTGCCCGTGATCAGCGATCAGAACATGGGCACGATCTCGACGCCGGATTTCGGCGACTTCGCGAAGCTGAACGGTTCGCTCTTCGCCTCGTCGAGCGTGTTCGATGCGACGTGGTTCACGCTGGCCGGCCGCGGGTCCGCCCAGCGGCTGGCGGGGCTCGAGGTGTCGGCATCGCTGTTCCGCGTCCTCGGCGTCGGTCCAGCGTTAGGCCGAGCATTTCAGGATGGCGACGATGCGCCCGGTGCACCCGATGCCGTGGTGCTGACCGACGCGCTGTGGCGCCGGCAGTTCGGCGGTGACCACTCGATCGTCGGCCGCACGATTCTGCTCGACGGGCGCCCATTCACGGTGCTCGGCGTGATGCCCGCGGGGTTCACGTTTCCGCTGCCCGGGTTGAGTCTCGAGCCGGCCGCGTTCTTCGTGCCATTGCGCATGACGCCCGGTGTGATGCAAGGCCGCGGCAATTCGTTCAACGCCCACATGATCGCGCGGCTCGCTCCGGGCGTGTCCGTGGACCAGGCGACCGCCGCGGTGAACACGATCGCCGGACGTCTGCCGGCGTTGTATCCCACGTTTTACTCCCCTGCATTCCGCGTCGCTGCCGCGGCGTTGCCGTTCCGGGCGCACCTCGTGTCGGACGTCCGCGGCCCGCTCATCGTACTGTTGGGCGCGGTGGCCTTCGTGCTGCTCATCGCGTGCATCAACGTCGCGGGACTCCTGCTCGCGCGTGCGGCGGCGCGCAGCCGGGAGCTCGCCGTGCGGCGTGCGTTAGGCGCGAGCCGGGGCCGGCTCACGGCGCAATATCTCACCGAGGGCGCCGTGCTCGCGGCGCCCGGTGCGTTCGGCGCGCTGCTGCTCGCGCACTGGTGTACGGCGGCGTTGGCCCGTCTTGCGCCCGACGGCATGCTGTCCGGGTACCGCTTGGGGCTCGACGCGCGCGTGCTCACGTTCACGGTCGCGGTCACACTGCTCGTCATCGTGTTGTTCTCGCTGGTGCCGGCGTTGTCCGGCAGCGCACTCGGCTTGGCGAACACGCTGCGCGACGAGGGACGCGGGACGAGCGCCGGGCGAACCAAACAGCGCGCACGCCGTGTGCTGGTCGCGAGCGAGATCGCGCTCGCGCTGGTGCTCACGACCGGCGCCGGATTACTGGCGAGAAGCTTTGCAAACGTGCTCAAGGTGGATCCGGGATTCACGCCGGCCCATCTGCTCACCTTTCACATCGCGTTTCCCTCGTACCGGTATCCGAAGGCGTCGCGCGTCATCGACGCGGAGCAGGCACTGGTCGATTCGCTCGCGCACCTGCCGGGTGCTCGCAGCGCCACCGCGACCGTGAATCTCCCGACGTTAGGCGGATGGCAGATCGCCTTCAGCCCCGAGGGCGAGGCGCTGCCCAAGGTGCCGATCGCCTCGAACTTCGTCGTGCTGCGCGACTACTTCCAGACGATGGGCATTCCCGTCGTGAAGGGACGAGCATTCGATGCGCGCGACGAGGCGAGCTCGGGGAACGTCGCCATCATCGACGAGCGGTTGGCGCATCAGTTCTACGGCGAGAGGAATCCGATCGGCCTGCGCATCAAGTGGGGAGCGCCGCAGTCGACCGATCCGTGGAAGACGATCGTCGGCGTCGTGCGCACGGTTCCCACGCGTGGGTTAGACCAAACGAGTCCACCCGAGCTGTATTTTCCGGCGCGACAGCTGGCCGTTGACAGCACGTTCGTCGATGCGGCGCTGCGCGAATTGACGTTCGTCGTCCGCACCGAGCGCGACCCGCTCGCGCTGGCGCCGCGCGTGCAGCGCCTCGTGCGATCGATCGATCCCCAACTCGTCGTGGCAAAGGTGCAGACCGTCGAATCGCTGGTGTCGGAATCGGTCGCATCCCGGCGCTTCGACCTCCTCTTGATCGGGGCGTTCGCGGTGCTCGCCGTGCTGCTGGCCGCCGTCGGGTTGTCCGGACTCGTGGCGTACTCCGTGGTGCAGCGCCAGCGCGAGATCGGCGTTCGCCTCGCGATCGGTTCGACGCAGAACGGCATCGTCGGCCTCGTCCTGCGCGACGGCCTTACTACCGCGGTGTGGGGATCCGCATTCGGCATCGCCGGCGCGTTCGCGCTCACGCGTCTCATGCGCTCGCTACTCTTTGGTGTCGGCACCCTCGATGCCACGACATTCCTGGCAACCACCACGATTTTGATCGCCGTGGCCGCATTCGCGAGTTGGCTTCCGGCGCGTCGAGCGGCGCGGATCGATCCAATGGTGGCGATTCGACAAGAGTAGCAGCCGCGGCTGACACCTAGGGAATGGAGAATGATCGTCTTCCGCGCGACGCGGCCCACGCGTAGCGTTCCGGTCAACACATCACCGACCGGAGCAGAACCATGTGTGCCCGCCGTGTTCTTTGTGTGGTTGGAGTCGCCGTCCTCTTCGGATCGGCGTGCACGATGCAGCGGCGCGTGCCGCAGGCATCGCGTGTCGCGATGGACGATCACATGGCCGGCATGCGCGCGGCCGACATGGCGGCGCCGCGTATCGTTAGGCGCGCGGACGCGCAGGGCGTCCCCGGCCTGCCGCCGAGCGCCAGCACGGCGAAGGCGCGCATCGCGGCGAGCCCGCGGCACGGCGAGTGGGTGAAGATCGCGTGGGAGCCGGGCTCCAACGACTCACTGATGGCGTGGATCGTGTACCCCGAGACGTCGCGGCCGCACACGCCGGTCGTCGTCGTGGTGCACGAGATCTTCGGGCTTTCGACCTGGATTCGCGGCGTGGCGGACCAGGTCGCCGCCGATGGGTTCATCGCCATCGCGCCCGATCTCCTCTCGCGCGTGCGCGGCGGCGCGTCGGCCGACGAGCTCCCGTCGGACTCGGCGGTCAAGCTCATTCGGGGCGTGGCACCGGCGGAGCGCAACATGGGCATTACCGCGGCGGCGCGGTACGCGATGTCGCAGCCATCGGCCGAGCACAAGTACGCCGTGATCGGATTCTGCTGGGGCGGCTACACCACCTGGGGTTACGCGACCAACGAAGGCACGTCCGGCTTCTCGGGCGGTGTGGCATTCTATGGGCTGCCGTACATGCAGGACTCCGTGCCTAACGCAGACTCGCTCAAGAAAATCCGCGTGCCGATGATGCTGCTGAACGGCTCGAAGGACGCGCGCATCGGCGCGGCGATGCCCGCCGTGGACTCGGCGATGCGCGCGCTGCACAAGGACTATTTCGGGAAGAACTACGAGGGGGCGATCCACGGGTTCGCGCGGGCGCAGGACGATCCGAAAGCGCAGCGCGACACGGTGGAGGAGCAGGCGAATCTGTCGGCGATCAAGGACGCGTGGCCGAGGACGGTCGCGTTCCTCAAGAAGCACTTGGGCGTGTGAGAAACGCCCCGCGCACTTCGGCGGCGCTCACCGACGCCGCGCCTAACTTGCCAACTTCCACGCCGGCCGCGAGGTTCGCGACCTCTGCCGCCTCGCGCGCCGACGCCCCGGCGGCGAGCATCGCCGCGAGGTACGCGGTCACCGTGTCGCCCGCACCCACCACGTCGTACACCTCGCGCGCCGTGGCCGGGATGCGGTAGAGGGCACCGTCGCGGCCCGCGAGCACCATCCCCCGCTCGCCTAACGTGAGCAGCAGGTGGTCCACGTCGAGCCGCGCGAGGACCGCCGGCAGGGCCTGCGGATGATCCAGGTCCACCGCCGCGCCTAACGCAGCCTCGAGCTCGCGCCGGTTGGGCTTGAACACCGTCGACCCGCGGTAGCTGAAGAAGTTGCGATACTTGGGGTCGACCACCACGGGAATGCCGCGGCGCCGGGCGTGCGCGATCAGATCCTCGATGAGCCCCGGCAGCAACACGCCCTTGTTGTAGTCCTCGAGCACCAGCGCGTCGGCCTCGTCGATCGCGCGGCGCGCCGCGGCGATCACCCGCGCCGCGTCGCCGCCGGCCAAGTCGGCGTCCTCCTCTTCGTCTACTCGCACCACCTGCTGCACGCGCGCGAGCACACGGGTCTTGGTGGTCGTCGCGCGATCTACCTCGACCACCGAGCGCCCATCCGCGCCGATCGCGCCCAACATCCGGCGGAGCTCCACGCCGCTCGCGTCGCGCCCCACGACGCACACGAGCTCGGCGTGCGCGCCTAACGCAACAGCGTTCTGGGCGACGTTGGCCGCGCCGCCCAACGCGGTGCGCCGCTCGCGCACGCGCACCACCGGGACCGGAGCCTCGGGCGAGATGCGATCCACGTCGCCGCGCAGATACACGTCGAGCATGGCGTCGCCGACAATCGCCACGCGCGCGCGCGTCGCGGCGGCGAGCAACAGGTCGAGGCGGTCGCGCGTGAGCGACGATGCGGTGCCGGGCGCCGGAGCCACGGATGACATGGCCCCTAATGTACTCGACTACGCCTCACGCGGCAGTGTATCGGTCGCGCCAACCAATACCTCTTGCCGGAGCGACCCAATAGCTTATGAGGCATGCTGCTCGTGCTCCTGGCGGCGATCATCGGGATTTCCATGGCCGCGCCGCTCGTGCGCTTGTCGCACGCCGCGCCGCTCGTCATCGCCACGTGGCGCTTGTTCTTTTCGGTGGTCGTCATCGCCGCGATCCTCATCCCGCGCCGAGGATGGACGCAATGGGCGCGGCTCGATCGCCGTGGTGTCGCGCTCGCGCTCGGCGCCGGCGTCATGCTCGCGCTGCACTTCTGGAGTTGGACCGCGTCGGTCGACCTGACGTCGATCGCCGCATCCGTCGTGTTGGTCAACATCCAACCGGTGATCGTCGCGCTCCTCTCGGTGATCTGGCTGCGTGAGGCGCCCACCGGACGCCAATGGTTGGGCATCGCGCTCGCAATGGCGGGCGCGTGCATCGTCGCATGGGGCGACGCGCGGTTCGCGATGAACGCGGAAGGCACGCGCGCCCTGTTGGGCGACGCGTTGGCACTCGGCGGCGGCGTGGCGGCTGCGCTCTACTATCTCGTTGGGCGGCGGCTCCGCCGCACGCTCGATCTCTGGCCGTACGTGGCGCTCGTCTACGGCACCTGCTTCGTCGTGCTGTTAGGCATCTGCCTCGTCACGCGCGCGCCGGTCCTGCCCGAGCCGCGCCGAGAGCTCGCGATCTTCGTCGCGCTCGCCTTGGGCCCCATGCTCCTCGGCCACACCGGCCTCAACTGGGCCCTCAAGTACCTGCCCGCGTACGTGGTGAACGTCACCGCGCTCGGCGAACCCGTCGGCGCGACGCTCATTGCGGCGTTCGTCCCCAGCATTCGCGAAGTGCCGTCGACGTTCACGCTCGTCGGCGGCACCTTTGTGTTGGGCGGTGTCGTCCTCGCGGTGGCTCGCACCGCGATCGTTCCCAAGCAGACGGCGGTTCGTGATGCAGCTTGACCTGGACGTCGTCGCCACCCGCGGCGACCTCGTAGAATCCCGCCACCGCGTACACGCCGTGGTGGTCGACGCAGCAAGCCGCGTGGTGTGCGAGAGCGGCGACATCAACATCGTGACGGTCTGGCGATCGTGCGCCAAGCCGTTCCAGGTGATGCCGCTCCTCGAGTCCGCGGCATTCGACCAGCTGGGCTGGGGCGACGATGCGCTCGCGCTCGCATGCGCGTCGCACGGTGGCGAGCCCGAGCACGTCGAGCTCGCGCGCCGCATGCTCGACACCGTTGGTCTCGAGGAAGGCGACCTCGCGTGCGGACCGCACGACCCGCTCACGCGGCGCGGTGCGCGTCTCTTGCAGCAATCGGGCGACGCGCCCAGCCGCCTGCACAACAATTGCTCGGGCAAGCACGCGGCGATGCTGGCGCACGCGCGCCGCGCCGGATGGCCGACGTTAGGCTACGAGACGACGTGCCATCCCGTGCAACAGGGCGCGCTCCAAGAAGTCGCGCGGTGGAGCGGCGTGCCGGCCGACGACATCGTGCAGGTGGTGGATGGGTGCGGCGTCGTGGCGTTCGGCCTGCCGCTGCGCGCGATGGCGCTCGCGTTTGCCCGGTTAGGCGACGCGGCGCAGCGCGGCGTCGACGTCCCGCAGCGGATCGTGCACGCGATGACCACGCGTCCGTACCTCGTGGGCGGCACCGACCGCTTCGACACCGTGCTGATGGAAGAGACGGAAGGCGCGGTGTTGTCCAAGGTCGGCGCGGAAGGCGTGCACAGTGTGGCGATTCCCGCGGCAGGCTTGGGACTCGCGATCAAGGTCGAAGACGGCGCGTCGCGCGCCCAACATCCGGCGGTGCTGCGCGCGCTGCAGCACTTGGGCCTCCTGCCCGAGACACTGCCGCCCCGTTTGCACGGATTCCTGACCACGCCGATCATCAACACGCGTGGCGCGACGGTCGGCGATGTTCATCCGGCGTCGTGACGCCCGCAATGAAACGGTTCGCCACGCACGGATTCGATGACGTCCCCGCCGGCGGCGGCGCATAAACTGCCTGCACTCGACGACGCCACGCGCGGCCTCGTGGAGCTCGCGGTGTCCATCGCGAGCGACGGCGAGCTGGCGCTCCGCGAGGCCATGGCGCGCGCGGTGGCGGAGCGCATCGATCCCGTATGGGTGGAGGAGCTCATTCTGCAGTCGCATCTGTTCAGCGGATTCCCGCGCGCATTGAACGCGGCGCGCGAATGGCGGCGCGCGTCGGGCCGGCGCGCGCCTAACGTAGATCCGGACGCGGATCCGGCGCCGGCGCGGGTCCGTGCGTGGTACGCGCGCGGCCAATCGACGTGCGCCACCGTTTACGGCGATACCTACGAGCGCCTGCGCGCCAATATCCGTGAGCTGCACCCGGCGCTCGATGCCTGGATGATCGTGGATGGGTACGGCAAAGTCCTGGGTCGCCCGCAGCTCGACCTGCGCCGCCGCGAGCTCTGCATCGTTGCCGTCTGCGCCGTCGGTGAGCAGGACCGCCAGCTTCACGCGCATCTGCGCGGAGCGATCAACGCGGGCGCATCGCCGGCAGACATCGATCACGTGCTCGACATCGTGGCGCCTCGCGTGAGCACCGACGCCATTCACCGATTCCGTTTGCTCTGGGACCGGGTTCGCGCCGCATGAGTCCCTTCATCGATCGCGTCGAAATCCAGATCGAAGCCGGCACGGGCGGCTCTGGATGCGTGTCGTTCCGCCGCGAGCACCGCGTGCCCATGGGCGGACCGGACGGCGGCGACGGCGGGCGCGGCGGCAATGTCCTGCTGCGCGCCGACAGCAACCTCGCGACGCTGCTCGACTACACGTATCGCACGCGCTTCGCGGCCGACCGCGGCGAGCACGGCATGGGCGCGAACAAGACGGGCCGCTCGGGAGACGACATCGTCCTGCCGGTCCCGCCGGGCACGGTCGTGCGCGACCTCGACACCAACGAACTGTTAGGCGAAGTGGTCGAAGACGGACAAACGCTCCTGGTCGCGCGCGGCGGCCGCGGTGGGCGGGGCAATGCGTTCTTCGTCTCGTCCACGCACCAGGCGCCGCGCGACTGGCAGGTGGGCGAGGAAGGCCAGGCGCGCCGCATCGAGCTCGAGCTCAAGCTGATCGCAGACGTCGGCCTGGTCGGCCAGCCGAACGCCGGAAAGTCCACGCTCCTCTCGGTGATCTCGGCGGCCCACCCGAAGATCGCCGACTATCCGTTCACCACGCTCTCGCCTAACTTGGGCGTGGTGCAGTTGTCCGACCACCGCACGTTCGTGGTGGCCGACATTCCCGGCATCATCGAAGGCGCGCACGAAGGACGCGGACTCGGTCTCACGTTCCTGCGCCACATCGAGCGCACGCGCATCCTCGCGTTCCTCGTTCCCGTCGACGCCATCGACTGGCAGACCGACTACGATGGACTCCGCCGCGAGGTCGCCAGCTATTCCGCCGAGCTCGCGTCCAAGCCCCACTGCGTGGTGTTCACCAAAATGGATCTGTTAGGCGAACTGGATCCGCCGCCCATCCACGCGCCGGAAGCGTTCGGGATCTTCGCCATCAGCGCGGTCGCGCGGTTAGGCCTCGACGCGCTGCTCGCGGCGCTGTGGGCACGCCTCCTCGAGCTACGCACGGCCGCCGCCGCGGCTGCCCGAGCCAACGACGCCGCCTTGCCCTGATCCCGAATCGCGGCGCCGAGCGCTCGCGCTGTCCCTCCTGCCGCTCGTCGGGATCGCCACCTACCACGACCTCGTTGCACGATTTGGCTCCGCCCCGCGCGCATTCGATGCGAGCGGCGACGCCGCAAATCGAACCGCCGCCCTTCGCTCGGCCGACGATGCGATCGCGCGCGCGGACCGGATCGGCGCAACGCTGATCCTCGCCGGCGACGCCGACTATCCGGCATCGCTGCTCGACCTCGACCACGCCGGCGCCCCCAACCAACGGCTCTCGCCGCCTCTTCTGTGGGCGCTGGGTCAAACACGGCTTCTGCACTCGACCATCGTCGCCATCGTCGGCACGCGTCGCGCGACGGTCTATGGCGAGCGCGCCACCGGGGAGATCGCATCGGCACTCGCGCGCGCCGGTGCCACCATCGTGAGCGGTATGGCCCGCGGCATCGATGCCGCCGCCCACCTGGCGGCGCTCTCGTGCCCCGGCGGCTCGACCATCGCCGTACTCGGCACCGGTGTCGATGTAGCGTACCCCTCCGCGCACCGCGCGCTGCACGAGCGCATCGCATCCGAGGGTCTCCTGCTCTCCGAGGAGCTCCCAGGCGACCGGGCGAACGGAGGATCGTTCCCCAAACGCAACCGCATCATCGCCGCGCTCGCGAGGCTGACGATCGTGTGCGAAGCACCGGAACGCAGCGGTGCGCTCATCACCGCCGACTACGCCCGCGACCTCTCGCGCGACTTTGCGGCGGTGCCGGGCCGCATCGACTCGCTCCAAAGCCTCGGGTCCAACCGCCTGCTGCGCGATGGCGCGCACGTCATCGCCGATGTCGACGACGCGTTGGGCCTCATCCAGGCGCCGCCGCGGAAACGCATCGAACCTTCGTTGGACACGCCGGACGAACGCGCCGTGTGGGACGCGCTCGCACAGGGTCCCGCCGACATGGATACCCTCACGGTCCGCACGCGGCTCGCGGCTCGCGCATGTCTCGCCGCCGTCACTTCCCTCGAGCTACGCGGCCTCATTGCGTGCGCGCTCGATGGCGAGATCCGTCGCCGATAAACTGGCCCCTGCCTCGAGATCGAGCCGAGGGAAGCGAGATTCTTCGACAAGGGATAAAAGGATAACGACGAGGATGCCAGGGATAGGGTCGGTGCACATCCAACCTCAACGACGCACGCACCCGGTGCCACGCCACTGGCCTTCGGTCTGGCCGTCGTCGTTAGGCAAACGTTTGTCACCACGGTGATTGCAACAAAACACTTCCGAAGGCAATTAAATGCACCTGGCGCTCGCTCTAGCGGGTGTAATATGGCGTCATGGCAAGCATTGAGTTTCAACCGGAAGCTGCGCTAACGCGCTCCGTCATCGGCGCGTACTTCGAGGTCTACAACTCACTCGGCTATGGATTTGTCGAGCACGTGTACGCGGCCGCTCTCGAACGGGAGCTCGTTGCCCGCGGACACCGAGTTGGGCGCGAAGTGTCCGTCGCCATTTCCTATAAAGGACACGAGATCGCGAGACACCGACTCGATATGATCATCGACAACGTTCTCGTCGTCGAGCTCAAAGCAGGCGCGGAGCTCCCTCCCGCCTCGCTCAGGCAAATCTTCAGCTATCTGCGAGCCATCAACCTACAAATCGGGCTCCTCTTTCACTTCGGGCCCAAGCCGGCAATCAAACGCGCCGAGCGACACGGTACGATGGTCCGCAAGGTGAGCGTCTTCAACGAAGGGTTCAAAGGATAACACCAACCTTGGGTGCTGCGGCGTTGAAGTGGGATGCGAACCGACCCCATCCCTTGTGCCCTTGTCGTTATCCTTTCAACCAACGTCAGAGCACTTCGCCACGCGCACGCGGCGTTCTCTCCAACCGAATAATCGCCGTTTCGGGCGGCCGTCTCGCATGGACGATATCTTTCATCGTGCAACGCATGACGCCCTCGCCTCCGCCCGAGTCGCCCGCCAAGCACGTCTACGTGCACGTCCCGTTCTGCCGGCGACGATGCTCGTATTGCGACTTCGCGATCGCGGTGCGCCGCACGGTCCCGGTTCGCGAATTCATCGAGTCGCTCGCGCGCGAGGTCGAACTCCGCTACCCGGATGAGCCGGCGCGCGACATCGACACCCTCTATTTCGGCGGCGGCACGCCGTCTCTGTTAGGCGGCGACGGCGTCGCGCGTCTGCTCGATCGCCTGCGCGAACACTTCCGGTTCGACGATCGCGCCGAAGTCACACTCGAGGCCAACCCCGACGACGTCACCGTGGAGGCGGCCGCGTCGTGGCGCGCCGCCGGCGTCAACCGGCTGTCGATCGGCGCACAGTCGTTCGACGAGGGTGTGCTCGCCTGGATGCACCGCACGCATACCGCGAATCAGATCGAACGCGCGGTGATCGCGGCGCGCGCCTCAGGAATCGAGAACCTGTCGCTCGACCTCATTTTCGCTCTGCCGGCTGAACTGGACCGCGATTGGGACGAGGATGTTCGACGCGCGCTGGCGCTCGATCCGGCACATCTCTCGCTCTATGGACTCACGGTCGAACCGGCGACGCCGCTCGCGCGCTGGCGCGACCGACAGCTCATGCGCGAGGCGCCCGACGACATGTACGAACGGGAATTCCTGGCGGCTCACGAGACGCTCGCCGCGTCGGGATTCGAGCACTACGAGGTGTCTAACTACGCTCGACCCGGCAGCCGCGCGCGCCACAACTCGAGCTACTGGCGACACGTCGCGTACGACGGGTTCGGGCCCAGCGCACACTCGTTCGACGCCATGCGACGCCGATGGAATGTCCGCGAGCTCGCCGATTGGTCGCGCCACCTGTCGGCTGGCGGTGACCCATGCGCCGGTGACGAGGTCCTCACGCAGGAGAACCTCGATACCGAACGCATCTACCTCGGCTTGCGTACCAGCGATGGCGTGGACCTCGCACGATTGGCGTTGCTCATCGATCCGGCCATGCTGGAGCGATGGATCGCGTCGGGCTGGGCCGCTCGCCGTGAGACGACGCTTCGCCTTACGCCCCACGGGTGGCTTCGCCTCGATGCGCTCGCAACCGACTTGACCGCGCTGTCAAGTCATTCGTAATTTTAGAGTTATGTCGCTGGCCCAGCTTTCGGATCGGGAGCGCCGCGTGTTGGCCGCGGTGATCCGCTCGTACGTCGAGACAGCCGAGCCTGCCGGTTCGCGGATGATTTCGCGCCGGTACATGCTCGACCTGTCGCCGGCGACCATCCGGAACACGATGAGCGACCTCGAGGACAAGGGATTTCTCTTTCACCCGCACACATCCGCGGGGCGGGTGCCCACGGACATGGCGTACCGGACGTACGTCGACGGGCTCATGCACTTCGCGCCGCTCGAGGCGGGCGCGCGCGACGCGTTGATCGAGCAATTGTCGGGCGGCGGGGCGGCCATCGAAGCGATTCTCCGCCGCGCCGCGCAGGTGCTGGGCGTGCTCACGCAGGAGCTGGGCATTGCGTTAGGCCCGCGGCTCGACGAGGCGCGGCTCGAGCGGCTCGAGCTCATCAAGGTGAGCGCGGAGCGGCTGCTGCTCGTGCTCCGCCTAACGGGCGGCGCCGCGCGCAGCATCTTCGTCGAGGTGCCGGGCGAGATCGCCGAGAAGGCGATTGCCGAAGTGACCGAGGTCCTCAACGAGCGGCTCGCCGGATGCACGTGGCGCGAGATGCGGTCGACGTTGTCTGAGCGCCTTCGCGACCCGCGCGCGGGATCCGAGGGAGCGGGCGAGCTGATCAACATCTTCATCCAGGAAGCGGAGCAGATGCTGGACTCGAGCCACGCGTTCGCGGACCCGCAGGTGTTGTTGGGCCAGACGTCCGTGCTCGCGGAGCAGCCCGAGTTCGCCACCGGCGACAACCTGCGCAAGCTGCTCGCGCTCACCGACCGCCCCGAAGCGTTAGGCGCGCTGCTCCAGCGGCAGAACACGGCGCCCGGCATCTCGATCACCATCGGGACCGAGCACGCCGACCCGCGCCTCTCCGGTCTCACGGTGGTCACAGCCGAGTATCACGCGGGGGCGCTGGCCGGCGTCATCGGCGTCATCGGACCCACGCGCATGCCCTACGAGAAGGTGGTCTCGCTGGTGACGCACACCTCGCGCCTCATCAGCGACCTGCTCGAGTGACACCGCCTCACGCACTCCCGATCCTAGAGACACATGGCTGATTTCTACGACGTTCTTGGCGTTCCGCGCGATGCGTCCGACGACGACATCAAGAAGGCGTATCGCAAGCTCGCGATGCAGTATCACCCCGACCGCAACGGCGGCTCCAAGGACGCCGAGGAACGGTTCAAGGGCATCACCGAGGCGTACGACGTGCTCCGCGATCCCGGCAAGCGCGCGGCCTACGATCGCTACGGCGAGGCGGGATTGCGCGGCGCCGCGGCGGGCGGCTTCCACCACGTGGACCTCGCCGAAGCGTTAGGCATCTTCATGCGCGACTTCGGCGGATTCGGCGGCCTCGAGGACATGTTCGGCGGCCGCCAGCGCGGCGGACCGCGCGCCGGCGCCGATATCAAAGTCACCGTGCCGCTCACGCTGCAGGAAGTCGCCGCCGGCGTCGACAAACAACTCACGCTCAAGCTCCTCGATCCGTGCGAACGCTGCGAAGGATCGGGATCCGAGCCCGGCACCAAGCCCAAGCGGTGCCCGACGTGCAACGGCTCGGGCGAGGTGCGCCGCGCCCAACGCTCCTTCTTCGGACAGTTCGTGAGCGTCGCGCCGTGTCCGACCTGTGCGGGTCAGGGCACGATCATCGACACCCCGTGCAAGCGTTGCAAGGGCGAAGGGCGCGCGCGCGCCGAGCGCACCTTCAGCGTGTCGATTCCGGCGGGCGTCGCGACGGGCCAGTACATGTCGCTGAGAGAGCAGGGCAGCGTCGGCCCGCAGGGCGGCCCGCGCGGCGACGTGCTGGTGGTGTTCGAGGTGGAGGACGACGCGCGCTTCGAGCGCGACGGGGCCGACCTCTACACCGAAGTCCTGGTCACCTATGCCCAACTGGTGCTGGGCGCCGACGTCGAGGTGCCTAACGTAACCGGCGCGATCTCGCTCCGCGTGCCCGCCGGGACGCAGAGCGGCCAGGTGTTCCAGCTGCGCGGCCGCGGACTGCCGCGCGTGAACGCGTCGGGCACCGGCGACCTGCACGTCCGCGTGCAACTGTGGACGCCGCAGTCGGTGTCGCCCGAGCACCAGACCGTCCTCCAGGAATTGCAGAAGCTCGAGGGCAACGTGCCCGCGGGCAACACGCGCGCCAAGGGCCTGTGGTCCAAGATGAAGGAGGCGCTCGGTGCCTGACCGCGTGCCGGGCTTGCTGCCTAACGATGGAGGGCGGTGAGCTGGATCGAGGTGCGCGTGCATCACGCCGGCGAGACCACGCGCGACGCGCTGGTCGCCGCGCTCGTCCACGCGGGCGCGCCGGCCGTTCAGGAACTGGACGACGCGCTCCTCACCCATCTCCCGTCTGACGCCGACGTCTCAGCGCTCGGGGCGGCACTGCGCGCGGCCGACGCAACGATCCGGATCGAGTCGCGCGACGCCGGATCCATCGATGTCGCGCGCGCGTGGCCGCCCACGGTCGGCGTGCAGCGCGTTGGGCGCATTGCCGTCGCACCACCCTGGCGCGCCGCCGAGATCGCGGACGCGGTGTGCCCGGTGATCATCGAGCCGGCCATGGCGTTCGGCACCGGCGAGCACGAGACCACGCGCGGCGTACTCCGCCTCATGCAACAGGTCGTACAGCCCGGTGACTCCGTCGTCGACCTCGGCGCGGGCAGCGCGATCCTGTCCATTGCCGCTGTCAAGTTAGGCGCGGCCCGCGCCGTCGCGATCGAATCGGATCCGCAAGCCATCGCCAACGCCGAGGAGAACGCGGCGGCCAACGGCGTCGCCGACCGCGTACGCGTGATCGAGGGCGACGCGCGCACGATCCTGCCGCTCGTGGCGCCGGCGCGCGTGATGTTCGCCAACATCATTTCATCCGCAGTAGTGGAGCTCGCGCCGGCCATGCGCGCGGCGCTGTCGCCTAACGGACGCGCGGTCGTGAGTGGTATCCTGGTCGCCGAGCGCACGACGGTGGTCGCATCGCTCGCGGCCGCCGGGTGGCGCGCCGAGTCCGAATACGTCGAGGGAGAATGGTGGAGCAGCGTGATCGCGCCGGTCTAGCCGCGTTCTTCTGTCCCGAGCCCCTGGCCGCCGGCCACACCGTGATCCTGGGCGAGGGAGAGGTCCAGCACGCGCGCGTTCGCCGCATCGGCATCGGCGAGCGCGTCCGGCTGCTGGACGGTGCCGGCGGCGTCGGACTCGGTACCGTCGTCCGGCTCTCGAAAGCGCAGGCATCCATCGAGGTCGAATCGGTCGAGCGCGTCGAGCCGGAGCCGGTGATCCATCTCATGGTGCCGGTCGCCGATCGAGAGCGCATGCTGTGGATCGCCGAGAAGGCCACCGAGCTCGCGATCTTTTCGTGGCGGCCGGTGATGTGGAAGCGCTCGCGCAGCGTGAGCCCGCGCGGTGAAGGCGTCACCTTTCAGGCCAAAGCACGGATGCGAATGTTGTCGGCCCTCACGCAATCCGGCGGCGCATGGCTGCCCGTGGTGTACCCCGACGCGACACCCGATCGGGCCATCGCATCGGCGCCGGCGGGCGCGCGATGGTTGCTCGATCCGGATGGCGAGCCGGTGCCGATTGCATCGGTCACCGCGCCACTCACGATAGCCGTCGGACCGGAAGGCGGTGTCGAACCGGAGGAGCGAACGCTTCTCACGGCCGCGGGCTTTCTCCCCGTGCGCATTGCGCCGCTCACGTTACGCTTCGAGACGGCCGCCATCGCCGGACTCGCCATCGCGCGCGCGGCACTGCTCGGGACCATGGAGAAATCGCGTGTCTGAAACCTGCTTGTTCTGCCGCATCGTACGTGGCGAGATACCGGCCACGATCGTCGCGTCCACCGACGATGCCATTGCGATTCGTGACATCGATCCCAAAGCACCGGTGCATGTGCTCGTGTTGCCGCGACAGCACTTGAGTTCGCTCAACGACACGGCGGATCCGGCGCTCATGGGACGGCTGGTGGCGCTCGGGAAGGAAGTGGCGGTGAGCGAGGGAGTCGCCGATACAGGATATCGTCTCGTGATCAACACGAACGAGCACGGCGGGCAAACGGTGAATCACCTGCACGTGCACCTGCTCGGCGGTCGTCCGATGCGCTGGCCGCCGGGCTAGCTCGCGCACTGCTTGACACGTCGTCACGGAATTCCATAACTTACCGCACTTTGCAGACTTAACGAACGCGCACCGCCGCCAACTCGGGGAAGACGTCTCTTGTCTGAAGTCATCATCCACGACGATGAAAACTTCGAGCGTGCTCTCAAGCGCTTCAAGAAGAAGTGCGAGAAGGCGGGCATTCTCTCCGATTTGCGGAAGCACCGCCACTACGAGAAGCCGAGTGAGCGCCGCAAGAGGAAAGAGAACGCGGCGCGTCGCAAGAATCGTCGCCCGCGCCCGGTCTGAGCGGTGTCCGAACTGATCGCACGGCTGCAAGCGGATCTCAACGCGTCGCGGAAAGCGCAGGACAAAGCGGGCACGCTGCTCTTAGGAACCATTCTCGCCGACATCAAGAATCGCCGCATCGAGTTGATGCGCGATCTCACCGACGATGACGCGCGCGACGTGCTGCGCAAAGGCATCAAGCGTCGCCGCGAAGCGATCGAGATGTACGACAAAGCCAAACGCACCGATCTCGCATCGCGCGAGCGCGACGAGGTGACGCGTCTCGAGACGTACCTGCCCGCGAACGTCGGCGACGACGAGATTCGCGCGGCCGTCCGCGCGGCGATCGCATCGGGCGCGACGACGATCGGTGCGCTCATGGGGAAAGTGATGCCGCAGTTCAAGGGACGCGCCGACGGCTCGGCCATCAACCGCATCGCGCGCGAAGAGCTGCCCAAGTAGGGTGCTTCGCGGGAGACGAGCGTGAATCGCCATACGCTGGCGGTGCTCGAGTTCCCCGCGGTGCTCGCGGTGGTCGCCGAGCGCGCGGCCTCTCCGTTAGGCGCGGCGCGCGTACGCGCGCTGGCGCCGCTGGATGACCGGGCGGCCATCGCGCAGACGCTCGAGCGCGTGGCCGCGGTGCGCGCGCTGCTCCCGGGCTCGGACGGCTTTCGCCCCGAGCCCATCCCGCCGCTCGAGGAGTCGCTCGCGCGCCTGCGCGCCGCGGGCAGCGTGTGGAGCGGGGAGGAGCTCGTCGCCGGCGCGCTGCTCCTGCGCTCGTCCCGCCTAACGAGAGCCGTGCTCACCGATGCGCGCCGCCCGGCGGCGGCGCTCGCGGTGCTGGCAGCGCTCGCCGCCGCGCTCGTCGACCGCACACCCGTCGAGGCGGCCATCGAGCGCGCGATCGAACCCGATGGCGCCATGAAGGATGACGCGTCGCCCGCGCTCCGCCGCATGCGACGGGAGCTGCGCGGCGCGCAGTCGGAGCTGGTGCAGCTGCTCGAGCGCATCGTGTCGCGGCTCGAGGAGCGCCATCGGGTGAGCGACATGTCGGTCACGGTGCGCAACGGGCGCTACGTGATTCCCGTGCGGCGCGAGGCGCGCGGCGCCGTGGGCGGCATCGTGCACGACGAATCGGCCACGCGCGGCACGTTGTTCGTCGAGCCGCCGGCCGCGGTGGAATTCGGCAACCGGATCCGCGAGCTGGAGGCCGACGAGCGCCGCGAGGTGGAGCGCATCCTCGCCGAGCTCACCGACCAGCTGCGCCCGCTGCGCGACGCGATGGCGGCGTCGCTCGATGCGCTCGTCGAGATCGATGCGCTGTACGCGCGCGCCCGCTACGCCGACGACTTCGCGTGCGCGCCTGTTGCGTTAGGCAGCGCGCGCGACGGCATGGCGATCCGCTGCGGCCGCCACCCGCTGCTCCTCGCCCGCGGCGGCACGGTGGTGCCCTTCGATCTTGCGTTAGGCGAAACGGAGCGCACGCTGCTGCTCTCGGGGCCCAACACCGGCGGCAAGACGGTGCTCCTCAAGGCGATCGGGCTCATTGCCGCGATGACCAAGGCCGGCATCCCCGCGCCCGTCGGCCCCGAGAGCCGCGTCGTGCTCTTCGACGACTGCTTCGCCGACGTCGGCGACGAGCAGTCGATCGAGGCCAGTCTGTCCACGTTCAGTGCGCACCTCAAGAACCTGGCCGTGGTCCTCGACCGCGCGACGCCCGACTCGCTCGTATTGATCGACGAGCTGGGCTCCGGCACCGATCCCGCCGAGGGCGCGGCGTTGGGCGCCGCGATCGTCGAAGAGCTCACGCGACGCGGCACGTTCACCGTGGCCACGACGCACCTGGGTGACCTCAAGCTGCTCGCCGCCGAGGTCCCGGGCGTGGTGAACGCGTCGCTGCAATTCGACGAGCAGGCGCTCGCGCCGACCTATCGCCTGATCAAGGGCATTCCCGGTCGCTCGTATGGCCTGGCCATCGCGCGTCGGCTGCGGCTGCCGTCGGACATTCTCTCGCGCGCCGAGGACCGCTTGTCGACCGGCGAACGCGATCTCGCCGCGCTGCTCGCGGATCTCGAGCGGCGCGAGACGGCGCTGGCCGCGCGCGAGGCGCGCGCGGAGGAGGCCACGTCGTCGGCCAACGAGCGCCTCGACAAGCTGACCGAGCGCGAGCGCGCTGTGCGCGAAGCCGAACGGCATCACGAGCGCGACGCACGCGAGCAGGCACGCCGATACCTGCTCGACGCACGCCACGAGGTGGAGCGCGCGATTCGCGAATTGCGCGACCACGGCGGTGCCGATACGACCGTGCGCGATGTCCGCCGCAGGATCGAGGAGTTGGCCGGCGAGCACGGCGACGCCGTCGAGCGCCTCGAGCGCGCAACGCGGCCCGCGACTGCCGACCAGGGGGCCGAGACACAGATCGCCGTTGGCGACGCGGTGACCTTGTCGACGCTCGACGGGCGCGCGGGGCAGGTGGTCGAGATACGCGGCGACGACGCGGTCGTGTCGGTGGGTGCCATCAAACTCACCGTTCCCTTAGCTACGCTCTCCCGGACGTCGCGGTCGGCCGTAGCGGCGGAGCCCGTTTCGATCCGCGGCGACCTCCCCGAAGAGCACGCCGTGAGCGAAATTGATGTACGAGGCATGCGTGTCGACGAAATGGAACGAACCGTCCTGCACGCGCTCGATGCCGCAGTGCGGGGCGACCTCAAATCGCTGCGCATCATTCATGGCAAAGGCACGGGCGCGTTGCGCGAGCGGGTGGCCGAACTGCTGCGCGGCGACCCGCGCGTGTCCGCCTTCCGCCTTGGCGCGTGGAACGAGGGTGGGGCTGGCGTGACGGTGATGGACCTCCGGTGACGATGATCAGCGACGAAACCGTCGACCGGGTGCGCGACGCCGCCGACATCGTGCAGATCATCGGCGAGCACGTTCCCCTTAGGCGCACGGGCACCGACTTTCGCGGACCATGTCCCTTCCACCAGGGCACGCACCGGAATTTTTCCGTGTCGCCCAAGAAGGGGATCTACTACTGCTTCGTGTGTCACGAAGGCGGGGACGTATTCACGTTCCTGCAGAAGCGGTTAGGCATGGACTGGCCCGGCGCCGTGCGGTACGTTGCGGACAAGGTGGGCATCCCGGTGGAAGAAGTGCAGCAGCGCCGCGAGGGGCCGCATCCGGATCAGCCGCTGTGGGACCTCAACGCGGCGGTCGCCGACTGGTTCCGCACGCTCTTGTGGGACGAGGAAGAAGGGCGACAGGCCCGCGACTATCTCGCGTTGCGCCGCGTGAGCCGCGAGGTGGCGGACCGGTTCGGGTTGGGCTTCGCGCCGCGCGATCCGGAGGCCCTGCGTCGCCACTTTGCTGCGTTAGGCTATGGCGACGACCGGTTGCTCGAGGCGGCGCTGCTGGTGGCGCGCGAGGACGGCGGCGAGCCGCGCGCGCGGTTTCGCAACCGGCTCATGTTCCCGATTTCCGACGCGGCGGGGAACACAGTCGGATTCGGCGGACGTCTCCTGGGGCCCGGTGAGCCCAAGTACCTCAACTCGGCCGAGTCGCGCGTGTTCTCGAAGGGACGGCTGTTGTACGGGATGCACATGGCCAAGCACGCGATCCGGCGGGACGACCGCGTGATGGTGGTAGAGGGCTACTTCGACGTCGTGCGGCTCGTGTCGGCCGGGTTCGACTGGGTGGTGGCTCCGTTAGGCACCGCGCTCACGGAACAGCAGGGCCAGATCCTGCGCCGCTACGCCAGGAACGCGTTCCTGCTGTATGACAGCGACCGCGCCGGCCTCAAGGCGACGTTCCGGTCGGGCGACGAGCTCCTGCGCCACGGCATGACCGTGCAGGTGGTGACGCTCCCGGACGGCGAAGACCCGGACAGCTTCGTGGACCGGCGCGGGGCGGCGGCGCTCGCCGCTGCGTTAGGCGACGCCATCGACGTGTTCGAGCGCAAGGTGCAGCTGCTCGAGCGCGCGGGCTGGTTCGCCGACCTGCGCCGCAAGCGCCGCGCGCTCGACCGGCTGCTGCCCACCATCCGCGCCACGCAGGATCCCATCACCCGCGACATGTACCTCACGCGCGCGAGCGAAGCCGCGGGCGTGTCGCGCGACGTGTTGGAGCGGGAGTTG
>DATEKK010000211.1:0-12184 GCA_035277485.1 Gemmatimonadaceae bacterium | reverse complement strand
TTGTACGTCATCGCCTCGCCCCAGTAGGCCATGGCGAATCCCGGATCGACCTTCTGCGCTGCCCGAAACGCGGCGGCCGCTTCCGGATATTGGAAATTGTGGAGCAGTGCCAGGCCACGGAGAAACGCCGGCTGGGCGGCGGGAGCGCCCGAGTTGGCGAACGACACGATGCCGAATTGACCGCTTGCGGGACGTGCACTGCCACCGACAGCAATCGCGACGACAACAGTGAACCCGAGCGCGCGGAGACAAACAGTGTTCATGCCCTCACCGATCCATCGTCTTTTCGCAGCAGTCTATGCCAAATCCGTTTCCTCAGCGTTTGCTGAACGTTTATTGCTCGACGGCAACCTCACGCCGTTGCTTGCCCACGAGCTCTAGTGCTTGAGGTCGCCTGTCGCCACACCGTGCAGTTGTACGTCCTGACACGAGTGCCGGCGAGCGCTTCCCTACTCCCGCATGGCGTCAGCGCTGCGCCGATCGCGCGAGCGGGGGCAATCCCGATGCGGCGTCCCATGCCTGGTAACGCGGCAGCCGCCTAACGAAGTCGAACACCGGGTTCACCCGGACCTGGTGCAGGTAGCTGTCGTGGCGCGCGACGACGGAATCGAGCCAGTTGAGCGTCGACGCGGTGTCGCCCAACGTCGCATACATCACCGCGTATCGGTACGCTGGCGCCAGGTCCCCGTTATGCGCCGCCTGATCCAGTCGCGCAATCGTGCGCCGCGCGTCGGCGGCAAGCAACTGCCGGGCGCCAGAATCCGATGAGGCGTCGGGCAGCGCGGCCGCACCCGCGGAGTCCCCCGCCGCGACTCTCGCTCGGCGAAGCCAGCCGACCGCCTCGCGCGGACGACCCATCGCGCTGTACAGTTGGGCGAGATCGATGTACCCGCGCGTCCAGGTCGGATCGTCACGCGCCATTTGCGAGAAGATCGTCCGCGACTCTTCGTAGCGCCGAGCGAAGAAGAGGGTCTTTGCCACGAGGCGGCCAAACAGCGGACTCAATGGATCGATCTGGTGCGCGAGCCTCGCTTCGGCTATGGCGCTATCCATTTCGCCGGAGAACTGAAACCAGACCGACTGGATGCCCGCGACGTCCGGATCGACTGCGTCGATCGCGCGAGCGCGTGCAATGTTGGCCTGTGCTCGCGACAGGTCGAGATGCCAGTACATGTCCTCGGCCGCCAACGCGAGCCACGCGCTGGCGGCCGTGCTATCGAGCGCCAATGCCCGTCTCGCCGTCACGTCGATCTTTGGCCACGTTTCGTCGGGATCCGTGAGGTCGTTGAGGGCCGTGAAGATGTAAGCCTGCGACAACCCGTAGAGCCCGGGCACGTACAGCGGCTTCCGATCGACGAGCGACTGGAACGTGTCGCGCGACGCCATGAACCGGAACTGGAATCGCAGCGTTAGGCCGCGAAGGTAGGAGCTGTACGCGGACGTGTCGGCGCGATCGCGCGCGGGCAGGCGCAGGACGGCGCGGGCCGCCTGCGATTGCGCCGTCGACGCCGGCAACGAATTGCGCGCCAGATACAGGAAGACCGCCAGCGCCGCCACCACCACGCTGCCTAACGCGAACAGGCGGTGCGTTCGGCGCTCGTGTCGGCGCTCGACCGGTGCATCGCCGACGGCACTCTCGTCGACACGCATCGGCTCGGAGACGGGGACGGTCGCGAGCGTCGGCACAGGCGCCGGCTCATCCCGAGTACGCGATCGCAGCTCCGCCGCGAGCCGCCGCGTCTCGGCGGACGGCTCGGCGTCCAACTCTCGCGCGAAGTACGCCGAGAGATCCTGATAGACCTGCAGCGCTCCGGCACGATCGCCCGCGACAGCGAGGAGACGCATGAACTGCCGCGCGCCCGGCTCGTCTCCGGGGTCGAGCCGGGACGCAACGCGCGTCGCGTCCAACTCCGCCCGTCCCGCACCCGCGAGCGCCGCGCTTCGCTTCCACGCCGCCGCGCGCACCGCGTGCAGCAGGTCGTCACGCTGTTGGTCCAACCATCGCTCGAATTCCGGTACATCCGAGACATGGAACCCGGGCAGCAATTCACCTTTCCAGAGCGTCAGTGCGTCGTCCAACCGGCCCGCTGCCACGTGCGCGCGCAGCTCGAGCGCGTCGCATCGCACCAGCTCGAGATTCAGGCCGACGAACGCTTCGCCGCGGGTCACGATCGCCTCTTCGCCTAACGCGTGCCGCAGCGCGTGGAGCGCGTTCCGAAGCGAATGGCGCGACGAACGGTCATCGGCCTCGGGCCAGAACAGCGCAAGCAGACGGTCACGCGCGTGCAGTCCCGGCGGCTCGGCCAACGCGAGATAGACCAGCAACGCGAGCCGCTTGGGCTGCGTGACCAGGTGCCGTGCCCCATTCGGACGGCCTGCACCAACCTCCAGCGCACCGAGAACCCGCAAGTCGATCATGGGGACGGCCAGAGGACGCGACGGTGACAGATCGTGGACGACTTGAACATACGGTCCTCCACCCCGCTGCGACATCCCCTTGCGAGAGGAGAATCTGGAATGATGCCCAACCTTCGGTACCCCGTTCGGGGGATAGCCTGTCTCGGGCTCGCCCTCGGGCTGGCCGCGTGCACATCGGATGTGCCGACCAGCAACGAGTTTCGTAGTACCAGTGACGCCGCGTCAGCGCCAAACGGCACCGTGGCCGTGTGTCACAAGCCTGGAGTCGCCGACACGATCCTGCGGATTGATGCGTCGGCACTCCCCGCACACCTCGCGCACGGGGACTACATCACCACGTTGCTCGTTAGTCACGAGCCCGCCCGACCGGCCGACGGTATCCACTTCGGCCGCATCGGCGATGCGCTGGACGCCGCACGCGCGGAGCGCATGGCGCGCGGCGAGCTCACGTCGGCGTTCTGCCGTATCACGATCCTCGTCGCCGATGGCACGTATCGTGGCACCGCGGTCTCGGCCGCCTCGGCCGACATCGAACAGTTCCCCATGATCGTCGACGTGCCCGACATCACGCTGCGCGGCGCGCTCGTCATGGGCCTCGATGATGCCGGCCGCGCGACCGGCGCCGGCGTCGGCCCCGCCGCGAGCACGCTCACACCCGTCGAGCCGATGCCGGTCCGCAATGGCGTTTCCATTCCCATCATCGTCGACAACGCGCATCCGAACGGCTCTGCGGGTAACGGCCTGGTGATCGAGGGATTCGTCTTCCAGTCCGGGCATGACCCTCAAGTCGATGCGGGCGGACAGGCGATACTCGGGCTCCGCACCACAGGCCTAACGATCCATGGCAACCGGTTCGAGGGAGGGTTCACCGAGTCGATCGACCTTCGCGGGTTGACCGGCGACGTGATGCAGAACCATCTCAGCGGCACCGCAGGCACCTGCGACATCTGCTTCGCCGGCCCCGGGAATTATCGTGGCGAAGGGAATCGTCTGCTCGCCGGCGGCATTCCCGGCATCACGGTCGATGGTCCCGTTGGGCTCGGGGTGCCGGACGGCGTCGAGCCGTTCGTGCTGCCGGCCAGCGCCGAAACGTTCGCCGATCTGGAGAACAACTACATCACCGATCACAACCGAACACCGGTCGGCGTCGGCATCCGGTTGGATGCCCTCGGCGTGTCCGGGCCTAACGTGATTACCACGATGCACGCGGTGCTGCGTGACAACCTGCTCGTCAACAATCGATTTGGCGTCATCATCCACGCGGCGTTTCCGGCAGTGAACACCGCGCTGCACGGCGACATCGATGCAACGCTCGATGGGAACGTGATCCAACAGAGCTGCGAGACCGCGCTGCTCGTCTCGTTCTCGCGCCACGTGCAAACGCTCGGTGTGTCGCCCAAGCCGCAACCGTTTCTGCAGAATTCCACATTTCGGTTGACCATTACCGGCGACCCCGATTGGAGCACGGCGTGGTACGGCAATCCCGATGGTTTCGGAAACACGCTGATCGTGAATGGTCAGGAAATTCCTAACGGCACGGTCGAGTCATACAGTGACGCGGGGTGTCCGGGCCAGTGAGTATCGTTGCGACCGAGGTGAACGGCGGGCCGTGTCGCGGGGCAGGTGGCCGCGAGCGGCCCGTCGCGGTGATGCTCCCGCGGTCATCTCCAGTGCGCCGGGCTCGGCCGTATCGCTGCTGTCGCGAGCGGGGCTCGTACTGTCCCGAACGCGGCCTTGCACTTTTCGCCGGTCGTGCCAATTGTGCACGACAGCACCCCGCACACCCCTGCCGGCTGTGACCCACGCCGCGCAGCCGGCTTGCCTAACGGCTGCCGCTGCGCCGGCGCGTGCGCAGACCCAGCCGACCGCGCGTGCGCTGCGACTCGCAGCGAGGAGGTGCACCATGGCAACGAAGCACGAAGGACATGTCCGGACCGGCGATCGGGAAGCGCGTACCGCCTTCCGCGCCGATCCGTCCGCGACGCCGCAACCGGCGGCCCCATCCCGGCACGCACCCAAACGCGGCGAAGGCCGCCCGACCATCCGCGGTGTCGTCTCGCCCAAACGGCCGAAGCGAAAGATTCGGTTAGGCATGCCGGCCGACCTCGCCGGCACGAGCGGCACGGGCAGCTTCCCGAATTTCATTTACCACGGCGGCCCCATCATCGACACCCCGCAGGTCTACGCCATTTTCTACGGCGATTGGACCAGCACCACCAACCAGAACCGGGCCACGCGGCTCGCGCAGTTCGTCTCCGATCTCCTCAACAGCCGCTACATGAACATCCTCTCGCAGTACGGGTGCGGCACCTCGGGGGCGCTCGTGAAGTCGGTGTTCGTGGCGAGTACGGGCAGCAACCTCAGCGCGTCCGACGTGCACGCCATCGTGCAGGGGGCGATCACCAACGGCAACGTGCCGGAACCGACCAACCCGTCGCAGGCCCACATCATCTATCTCGATGACGCGACGGCCGTCGACGACGTATCCGCCGGCGCCGTGATGTGCGAGACGACGAGCGACACGGCGTTTGGCTATCACGATTTCTTCACCACGACGGCCGGCAACCCCTGCTACTTCGCGGTCGTGCCCGGCCTTGCCGATGCGTGCCTAACCGAATCGTGCCCGGGCGACGACGGCGGATGCTCGCTGCACCTGGCGCAGACGCAGGAGCAGCGGCAGACGCAGGTGTCATCGCACGAGCTGTCGGAGATGCTCTCCGACCCGCAGGTCTCGGTGAACGAAGGCTGGACGTCCAGCTCGCCGGCCGACCCGCACGAGAACGGCGACATCTGCAACGGCCAGGCCGGCAGCATCACCGTCGGCGCCAACACGTGGACGGTGCAGCTCATGTACAGCAAGTGGCACGACATGAACACCAACGGGGCCACGACGTGCATCGACGACTGGCCGTCGCCGCTGCCGTCGCTCCTGCCGGCGTGTACGGTCGCGCTCGACCGCAGCACGTTCGGCAAGGACGAGATCGACGCGCTCCTCCAGTTAGGCAATCCGGCGACGATCGACGCCGCGTTGTACGTGATCGTCGACGGCTACACGCCGTCGCAGTTGGGCATCACGCCGGCGACGCTCACCGGTGTGCCCAACATCTCGCCGACGGTATCGCTCTCGCCCGCCGTGCCGGGCATGTCGGTCGCGCCGACCGCGTTGGTCGCCGAGGATCCTTCGTTAGGCGGAGGCATCCAGCGGTTCACGTGGGTGTACGACGTCGCGTTCACACAGACCGGCGGCTTCCCGCCGGTGGTCGGCGGGGTGGTCGACGTGACCCTCGCCGCATCGATCATGGGCGTGACGCCGCCCGCGCTCACCGCGTCGGGCAGCGCGATCATCGAGCTGATCCACGAGCCGAACCCCTACGAGCTCGACGGGTCCGTGTCGTGGCTCAGCACCGACCTGCGCGTGTTCCAGATCAATGCCGGCGCAGCACGGTTCGGCGCTACGATGGGCAGCACGCCCGCCGATGGGCCGACGTTCATTCAGCAGGTGCTGACGAACCTGAATACGGGCAACAGCGGCGGACAAACCTTCGACGGCATCTCCACCGACGAGAACACCTCGGTGCTGGAGTTGTCCGAGACGGTGAACGGGACACCCGTGTTCAACTTCGCCGTCGCCAAAGTCCGGTATCGCTCGTTGGCGGCCGATGCGCCGAACGTCCGCGTCTTCTTCCGCCTGTTCCCGGCGTCGACGACCTCGACGGCGTACGACCAGTCGACCGCCTATCGTCGCGGCGGGCAGAGCGGCATCACGATTCCACTGTTAGGCATTGCGGGCGGCGAGACCACCACGATCCCGTGCTTCGCGTCGCCGCGCATCGACACGAGCACCACGAGCATGACGGCACAGGCCGACGCGCCCAACGTGCAGACGCTGGTGCACGACGCGACCGGCAACGAGGTGAGCGCGTACTTCGGCTGCTGGCTGGACATCAACCAGCCGTCGCAGCTGCTGTTCCCCATCACGCCGTCACCGGTCGACGGCCCGTACACGTCCGGGCAGCTGGCCATTCAGCAGTTGATCCGGAACGCGCACCAGTGTCTGGTCGCCGAGATCGCGTTCGATCCCGATCCGATCGGATTCGGCAACACGCCGGGATCGTCGGACAAGCTGGCGCAGCGCAACCTCTCGATCGTTGCGTCGGACAATCCGGGCGGGCCTGCCTCGCATGCGATTCCGACGACGTTCGAGGTGAAGCGGTCGGCCGTCGCCGATGATCGGGCCGATGAGCTGTTGATGGATGGCCGGAATCTTCCGCCCGCGAGCGAGGCGACGCTGTACGCACCAGGCGCGAATGCGCGCACGATCGTCGAGATGGCCAACTCGATGTACGTGTCGCATCACTTGCGTCTCGTGGACGACGACACGCTCACGTATCCGGCCCGCGGCCTGACGTTCATCCCGATTCCGCCCGGCACAGGACCCAACCTGCCCGGCCTGCTCACGGTGCAGCTGCCGCCCACCGTGCGCAAGGGACAGGCGTTCAAGGCGGTCGTTAGGCAGATGACGAACGCCCAAGCGAAGCGGCCGGCTCCGCCGCCGGTGATCGGATCGGGAACGGGCAACGGCGATACGGCCCGCGCGGGCAATGGTGTCATCCACTGGCGCCGCGTGGTGGGCTCGTTCCAGCTGTCGATCCCGGTGCGCACCAAGGACGTGTTGTTGACGCCCGAGGAGCGGCTGTTGTCGGTGACGCGCTGGATCGCCGAGTCGATTCCACCCGGCAATCGGTGGAATCCCGTGTTCGCCCGGTACGTCGATCAGATCGCGGCGCGTGTCAGGGCGTTAGGCGGCAATCCGGATGTGGTCACGCCGACGCCGGACGGCCAATGGCAGCAGCAACCGGGCACGGCGCGGTGCGTGTCCGGCAAGGTGTGCGAGGTGACGTTCGACTGTCTTGGCGAGTTCACGGGGTTCGTCGTGGAAACGTGCTCGGAACGGTGCACCGTGAAGTCGAACCGGTTCGAGTTTGGCGAGCTCGCGATTCGCGCGTGCAAGGACCGGCTGTCCGTTTCGGTGCATCTCGACCGTGACGGCGACCGGATCGAGCGGTTCGTCCTTCGTGCGTGACGCCTAACGGGCTGGCGGCGGGGCGGGATGCCCGGTGGTGTCCCGCCCCGCCGTCGGGGCCGCGGCAACGAGTCGCGGATCCAGCAGCGGCCAGAGATGCTGCAGCGTCATGACGGGTCTGGTCGACACGAACAGCGGCACGCGCTGTTCTTCCGGCACCGCGAGCGTGTCGGCCAGCACGCCGGCCGGCGTCACGTCGCCGTAGAACCGGCGCAGGTCTGCTTCGCTGACGCCGATCGTGACCAACACGTCGCCGGGCTTGGACCCGGGACCGAAGAACCAGTAGGTGCCGCACCCGCAGATCGCACCGGGAAGGCCTAACGACGGTCCATAGTAGTCGATCGCGCCCGCCTCGCCGTAATTCGTGGCGCCGATCACCGCAACCGCGCGCTCGGCCGGCGGCAGCGAGTCATAGACGTGTGCCACCGCCAACACGCGCTCGCGCCATCCCAACATGTCCGCGTAGTCCTGGGGAAGCCGCAGCACGCGGTCGGTGTTTGTAGTCACACCGCCTTGGGGACCGCCGGCGGCGTACCGCACCATCGCGGCCGGCGTGAGGATCGGCAGGCCGTATGGAAGTGCGAGCAGGCCGTACCCGGCGATGATCAGGATCATGGCGATGCGGAACGCCACGCGGAGCGGAGCGGCGCGGTGCGTCGCCAATCCAGCCACCCACGCGGAGCCTGCGCCGACGAGCGCCGGATACACCGGCAGCAGGTAGTATGACTTCCCGTGAAACGCCAGGATGATGCCTAACGCAACGAGGCACGACACGGCGATCGCGCGCACCTCGCGGTCGCGCCAGTACACCCAGAGACCTGCCAGCGCCAGGGCGGCGCCAAGCCCGAGCATCTGTACCTGGCTCGCGAAGAAGCCAAGCACCGTGACGTGCACGAGCTGTTGGGACGCGAGCTCGCGCTCGTAGAGCAGCGCCGTCCATCCACTATGGATCTGTCCGGCGACGCTCGGGCTCCCGATCGCGAATGCGAGCAGGGCCGCGGCGTACGGCCACGGCGTGGCCAGGCGCCGCCGATCCGGCAGCACGACGAACGCAGCCAGCACGCCCACGCCGATGATCGCGATGCTGAACTTGATCAGGAGCCCGACGCCGGCGGCGACGCCTAACGCCATCCACCAGCGCCGGTCGTTGGTGCGCAACACGCGCAGGAGCGCGAACAGCAGCGCCGTCCACGCCAGTTGGTCGAACACGACGGGCTGAAACAGCGTGCCGCTCCTCAGGAACGCCGGGCTCGCGATGATGGTGAGCGCCGCCAGTCCCTGCGCGAACGCACGGCCGCGCATCTCGCGGGCGAACAGCGCGGCGAAAACGACGAGCATCGCCGACGCGATGCCCGGTACCACGCGCACGGGCACGAGGCCCAACCCGGTGGTCGCCCGCATGAGCTCCGACAGCATCGCCATCGCGGGCGGAAAATCCATCCGCCAGAGGTGCAGGTGCGCGCCCATCGCGAAGTACAGGAACTCGTCGCGTTGAAACCCGTACGGCGTCAGGACCGCCGTGCCGACATGCAGCACGAGGTCGAGCACGATCGCCGCGGCGAGGGTTCGGCGCGCGACCGGCACGCGATCAGGCGCCAATGCTGCCCCGCCTAAACCAGGTACGCCATGGCGCGCCCACACCCGCGGTTCCGAGCCACGCGACGCGTCAGGCACCGCCTAACCGGAACACGTAGCTCAGCTTCGCGAAGAAGCCATCGTTCAGGCGATGGATCCCGCGGAACGCGAACGGATCGTCCTCTGTCATGCTGCTGCCGTACCCGAGGAAAAACACCGTGCCGGGCGTCGGCTGGTAGGCAAACAGGCCGTCGATGCGCACGGCGTTCGTGACGGTCCGCCCGGCGCGCGTGAACGTTCCTGTCGCCGGATCGCGAATCACGATCGGATCGTTAGACCGCGAGTCGTCACGCAGCGAGTCGGTGGTCTGCGAGTCGTAGGTACCGACCAATCGCAGGAAGACCGGCCGCGACACCTGATACTCCACCTTGAGCCGGGGAATGCGCCGCACGTCGGCGGTACTGCCGTCGTCGCGCCGGATGTACTGCTGGTGCGAGTACAACGCGTTGACGCGCAGACGCGCGTTGGGCCGCCAATCGATGTTGGCGTTGATGAAAATGATGTCGGCCTGCGCCCACTCGAAAAAATTCTCGTCGTGGCCCGTGATCGCCTGGATGCTGGCGTCGAAATTCTTCCAGTGCGGCGTGGTGATTCCGGTGACGATGTCGAGATTCGGAATGTGCGGCGTTCCCAGGAACTTGGTGGTGTCTGGTGCGCCGGCGGTTTGATGCACGATGTAGTAGTTCGTGTAGATCGACGGGTCGTACCCGTAGCGTTCGAGGAACACGTTCGCCACCGCAACCCATCCGCCGCGCAGCGTGAACTCGTTGCTGATGTGCCACCTGAGGTCGTTCGGACTCTTCCCGTCCGTAAACCGGGTGTACATCCAGTCGTGGTTCGCCGTGAAATCACCCGTCCACGTTTCGATCAGACTCCCGCGTTTGCCATAAAGAGTCACCGCCTGCTCCAGGTTCATTCCGACGATGTTCGATCGCGAGATGAACCCGCTCTGCGTGCGAAAATCAGGATCGATGCCGGATATCGAGTAGTGCAGCTGGATGGTATGCCCCTGCCGCTCGAAGATCGCGCTCCAGAGCGGGCCCGAGAGCGAGCCCGAGTCGCCGCGCGTGAAGCTGGCCGCGCCCTGCACGCGCACGCTGTAGATCTTGTCGAACAGGATCGCCGCGTCGAGGCCGCCGACCCGATTGTAGCGGCCGGCCTCCTCGCGATCCGTGAGCACAGTGCCTAACGATACGTTGGGCCCGATCCCCCGCCGCACGCGGAGGATGTTGAACACCGGATTCACCGTCCCCGTTTCGGACGCGTCAGAATTGTCGACTGCCGACAGGAATCCGATGTCGGTGCCGGAGAGTGTACCGGTGAGCTTGGCGGCCGCCACCGGCTGCAGGATGCTCCGCGTATAGATCAACCCGCTCGGCGTGTCGAACTGCTCGAGGCCGTCCAGGAAGAACGGACGCTTTTCCGGGAAGAACAAGGCGTCGCGCGGGTCGTACGACAACTGCGGGACATCGCTCTCGATCTGCGAGAAATCGGGTTTGACGGTCCCGTCGGCCGTGAGATTGTCGGTGAGCGCGTACCGGAGGTTGCCTCCTAACTGTTGGATCGGCGAGCCGTAGTGCCAATCGGCTCCCCGGGGCGAGCCATCCACGTGCGACGTCAGCTCGGGGTTGATCTCGAACGGATGCCCGCGCTCGAGTTGCGTTAGGCCGACGAGCGTGCCCGATTGCGCGAGGAAGCTGGCGTTGGCTTGCCGCGCCGGCGCCCACGTGTCCTGGTGCCCCGAGTGCTGCACCCGCCGCAAGATGTTGAGTCCCCAATTCTGCTCACGGCCCGGCTGGATGCGAATGCTCTTGAACGGGATGCGGATCTCGACTTCGTATCCGTCCGCCAGCACGTGCCCGCGCGACTCGAACGTGTAGTCGGTGCTCAGATCCACGGTGTCGCGCGTCGTGCCGGCGCTGCCGATGCCAGCGGCGTGCGACTGAATCCCTTCGCTCAGTATGCCATCCGACTGGACGCCGAGCGGATTCACGCCGAACACGTACGCGCGCCGATGATCGTCGAAGGTGTCGAGAAAGATTTCGACGAAGTCGTCGGCCGCGATGTTGTCGCGATCGGCGAGCGTCGCGTGCACGGGGCCGTGCGGCTCGAACGCGCGAATGCCGAAGTAGATCGCGTCGGACGAATACCACACGAGCACTTCCGTGGAATCCGCCGCCGGCTGCCCGTCGACCGGCATGTACTCCGAAAAATCCGTGAGGCGCGCGGCCTTGCTCCACACAGGCTCGTCCAGATTTCCGTCTATGGTGACGGTATCCGCGAGCCTCGGCGCATTGACCTGGAGCTGACCGGCGCGCCCGCTGAACACGGTTCCAGACGACGCTGCAACAACATGAAGCAGCGCGATGATGGGCAGCAGCACTCGTCAGCTCGGCGGCGGGAAGAGCCAGAACTATGCGCGCCGTGCACCGATGGCGCCATAGCGCAGCAAATTGCCGCCCTACGCGCCGCCTTTGCAGTTCCCCCCAAAAAAATCAGCGATGCCGACCAAGGAGTACGCCATTAACCTCAGCAGCCGAGCGGTCCGTGCCTGTCCGTTTTGTCAGTGCTTTGTCCGTTTCAACATGAGCGTAGAACTCATCAAGGCGCGGCACCCTACCTCGAGTGGAGACTGCTACGCTCATGTTGAAACGGACAAAGCACTGACAAGACGGACAGGCACGGACCGCTCGACTGCGGCGATGAGCTCATCGCCGGCAATCGGCTTTAGTCAATTTTTTTGGAACTGCAACTGCAACGCTACCTGCTTCCCGGCCAGGCGCCGCCGACTGCTTTGTACAGCGCGACCAGCGCGGTAACGGCGGAGGTACGCCCAACCGCTAACTCGCTCTCGGCGCTCAACAGTGTGCGTTGGGCGTCAAGGACCTGTAAGAAATCCGTTTCGCCGGCCTCGTAGCGAAGCTGCGCGAGATCGAGCGCGTGCGTGCTCGCCCGGACCGCTTCGCTCAAACTCGAGAGACGCGCGCGCGAGCGATCATAGTTGGTGATCGCGCTCTCGGTTTCGCCGATCGCGCCCACGATCGCGGA
>DATEKK010000210.1:0-34565 GCA_035277485.1 Gemmatimonadaceae bacterium | reverse complement strand
GCCGAGCTCACCTCGCTCCAGAAGGCGCGCCTAACGTACGTGGGCCAGTTGCGCGCGCTCGTCGAGCGCCACCTGGCTGAGTTGAATGCCGCCGAAATGCCGGTGCCGCCGTCGCGGACGAGCGGCGAGTCCGAGGCCGTCGAACCGCGCGCGCACGTGAAGACGCCGGCGTGGCTCGAGTCGCTCGTGAAGGAATGACAGGGGTGCGGCTCGACGATCCACGACTGGCGCCGGCGCAGGTCCCCGCTCGATTCGCTCACACGCGTGCGCAGGCGGCCGTCGCCGCTGCCGCGGTGCGCGACCGCTTCGACGGCACGCCCGACGTCGCGCTCATCCTGGGTACCGGCCTCGGTGCCCTCGCGGACGAGATGGACGTGCAGGTGGCGATGCCGTACGAAGAGATCCCGGGCTTCCCGGTGTCGACCACCGAGTCGCACGCCGGGCGGCTCTTGTGCGGGACATTCGCCGGCCGCGCCACCGTGGCGATGCAGGGGCGTTTCCACCTGTACGAGGGCTACACGGCGCAGCAGGTATCGTTTCCGGTGCGCGTGATGCGCCAGTTAGGCGCGCACACGCTGCTCGTGTCCAACGCGTGCGGCGGGATGCACCCGCTCTGGGAGCCGGGCGACCTGATGCTCATCGCCGACCACGTCAATCTCCTGGGCGACAATCCGCTCGTCGGGCCGAACGACGATACGCTGGGTCCGCGCTTCCCGGACATGTCGTGCGCGTACGATCGCGGGCTGCGCGCGCTGGCTCGGCGATCGGCGACGGAACGCGGCATCACGCTGCGCGAAGGGGTGTACGTGGCGGTCACCGGTCCGAACCTCGAGACGCCCGCCGAGTACCGCTTTCTGCGCGCGATCGGCGCCGACGTGGTGGGCATGTCGACCGTTCCCGAAGTCATCGTCGCGGTGCACGCCGGCATGCGCGTGCTCGGTCTGTCGATCATTACGGATCGTTGTCTTCCCGATGCGCTCGAGCCGGCGACGGTCGAGCAGATCATCGCGGTCGCGGCGTCGGCGGAGCCGCGCCTAACGGCCGTCGTGCGCGACGTCGTGAGCCAGCTGTGACTGCCGCCGAGCCGACCGCGACGTACCGGCTGCTGCCGCCCGACCTGCCGGCCGACACACTCGAGCAGCAGATCCTGTCGCAGTGGGACGCGGAGGATCTGTTAGGCCAAACGCTGCGCGCGCGCGCCGGCGCGGACGAGTTCGTGTTCTTCGAGGGCCCGCCCACAGCAAACGGCCGGCCGGGCATCCACCACGTATTGTCGCGCACGATCAAGGATCTCTTCTGCCGCTACCGCGCCATGAAGGGATACCACGTGCTGCGGAAGGCGGGCTGGGACACGCACGGGCTGCCGGTCGAGATCGAGGTCGAGAAGCGGTTAGGCATCAGCGGCAAGCAGCAGATCGAGGAGTTGGGCGTCGAGGAGTTCAACAAGCTGAGCCGCGAGAGTGTCTGGACCTACAAGAGCGAGTGGGAGAAGCTGAGCGCGCGGATCGGCTACTGGCTCGACTACAGCGATCCGTACATCACGTACTCCAACGACTACGTCGAAAGTGTGTGGTGGGCGCTGGCCACGCTGCATGGCCGCGGCCTGTTGTATCGCGGGCACAAAATCCTCCCGTATTGCCCGCGCTGCGGCACTGCACTCTCGAGTCACGAGGTCGCACAGGGCTACGAAGACGTGCGCGATCCGAGCGTGTTCGTCGCGCTCGAGCTCGAGGGAGGGGCAGAGACCAGAATTCTCGTCTGGACCACCACACCATGGACGCTCGTGTCCAACGTCGCGCTGGCGGTTCATCCCAGCCTCGTGTACCTCGAGCTCGAGCGCCGCGATCACAGCGAAGCGAACCTGATCCTCGCCGAAGCGCGGGCGCCCGCTGTGTTAGGCGACGATTGGCCCGATCGCTGGCGTATCGAACGGCGCATCCCGGGACGCGAGCTCGCCGGCCGGCGCTACCGCCGGCCGCTGGACTGGGTCCCGTACACGCAGGGCGAGCACGAGGTGATCGTCGCCGAGGATTTCGTGTCGGCCGAGGATGGGAGCGGTGTGGTGCACATGGCGCCGGCGTTCGGCGCCGACGACTACGCCGCTGCCCAACGGCACGGACTCGCGTTTCTGCAGCCCGTCAACCTGCGCGGTGAATTTCCGGCCGGCATGCCGCTCGTGGGCGGCATGTTCGTGAAGAAAGCGGATGCGGTGATCTTGGACGAGCTGCGCCGCCGCGGCGTCCTGTGGAAGGCAGGCACGATCGAGCACTCGTATCCGCACTGCTGGCGCTGCGGCACGCCGCTCCTCTACTACGCGCGCGAGTCGTGGTTCGTGCGCACCACGTCGTACCGCGACGCGATGCTCGCGCGCAATGCGCGCGTCGACTGGCATCCGAGCGAGGTCGGTCAGGGCCGGTTCGGCGAATGGCTCGAGAACAATATCGACTGGGCTCTGTCGCGCGATCGGTATTGGGGGACGCCGCTGCCCATCTGGGTGTGCGAGCGCGACGCGTCGCACGTCACGGCCATCGGCTCGTACGCCGAGCTCGCCCGTCGGTTAGGCAGCGCGCTGCCCGCGGATTTCGATCCGCACAAACCGTACATCGACCGCTACGAGCTGCGCTGCGACCAGTGCTCGGACGCGGCGATCATGCGGCGCGTCCCCGAAGTCATCGACACGTGGTTCGACTCGGGATCGATGTCGTTTGCGCAGTGGCACTATCCGTTCGCCAATCGCGAGATGATGGAGCGGCAGTACCCGGCGGACTTCATCGCCGAGGGCGTCGACCAAACGCGCGGCTGGTTTTATTCGCTCCTCGCCATCGCGACGGGCTTGGGCGACGCGCTGCCCAACAACGTGACTGACGGCGGCACGAGCGCGCTCGCGGCGCCGTATCGCGCCGTCGTGGTGAACGATCTGGTGCTCGATGCCACAGGCGCCAAGATGTCCAAGAGCAAGGGCAACGTGGTCGATCCGTGGCAAGTCGTGGCGCGACACGGAGCAGATGCGACGCGAATCTTCCTCGTCGCATCGAGCCAGGTGTGGTTGCCGCGTCGGTTCGACGAAGCGCTCATCCGTGAGCAAGCCGGCAAGTTTCTTCTGACCCTCAAGAACGTCTACAGCGGCATGTTCGCGCAGTACGCGAACTTCGGCTGGACGCCGAGCGAAGAAGATCCGCCGGTCGCGGAGCGTCCGCCGGTGGACCGCTGGGTGCTGTCGCGGCTCGCATCGGTCTGCCACCAAGCGGACGAGCTCATGTGGCAGTACGATGCAACGCTCGCGCTCCGCGCGATCATGGATTTCGTGGACGATGACGTGTCGAACTGGTACGTGCGGGTGAACCGGGCACGATTCTACGACGTGGACTCGCCCGACAACCGTGCCGCGTTCGCCACGCTGCACGAGGTACTGGTGGTCACGTGCCGGTTGTTGGCGCCATTCGCCCCGTTCGTCACCGATTGGATGCACCGCGAGCTCACGGCCGGACGTGACGGCGCGGCGGGTGGAACCTCGGTGCATCTGGCACCGTTTGGAGGGTGCTCGCTGTCGGAAGGCGACCCTGCGCTGGAGCAGGCGATGGGTCACATCCGTCGGCTGGCGACGCTGGCGAGGTCGGCTCGCGAGGAAGCGGGGGTGAAGATCAGGCAGCCGCTTTCCAGGCTCGTATGTGTGGTGCCAAATTATAAGGCTGGTGTATTGGATGCGTTGGTTCCGCTCTTGCGAGCGGAGTTGAATGTGAAGCAGGTGGAGTTCGCGTTGACTGGCGATGCACTCGTTCGGCTCGAAGCCAAACCAAATTTCCGCGCACTGGGTAAGCGATTCGGAAAGCGAACGCCGCTCGCGGCGCAAGCCGTCGCGGCATTGAGCAGTGATGCGTTGTTGGGATTCGCACGAGGCGAGTCGTTGGTGATCTCGGTGGATGGCGAGTCGCATGCATTGGCGCACGATGATCTGGCAATCGTGCGACGCGCCGGCGGCGATCTCGTGGTGCAGGAAGAGGGCGGATATTTCGCGGCCATCGATCCCGCGGTGAGCGAGGAGTTGCGTCGCGAAGGATTGGCGAGAGAAGTGGTGAACCGCGTGCAGCGCATGCGAAAGGATTTGCGGTACGTCGTGAGCGACCGGGTGCGGTTGCAGGTGACTGGAAACGGCGACGTGGAGAACGCCGTCCAGGCACACCGGAGTTACGTGGCGGGGGAAGTGCTCGCGAGCGAGGTCATCATCGGGGGTGACGTCGCGGCAACAGTTGACGCGGTGCAGACAGTCGAAGTGATGGACGACGACGTCCGCATTGCCCTGACGAGAGTGCACTAGCGATGCCGTCTTCAGCGAGCTCGAAGAAGTCCAAGCCGATGACGAAGAAGCTCCTGTCCCACTTCGAGAAGCGGCTGCTCGAAGAGCGCAAGCGCGTGCTCAAGGAGCTCGGCAACTACACCGAAGCATTCAACGCCACGCCGCAATCGGCGGACGGCGACCTGAGCTCGTACTCGTTCCACATGGCTGATCAGGGAACGGACGCGATGGAGCGCGAAAAGGCGTTCCTGTTCGCGAGCCAGGAGGGCAGGTTCCTGTGGCACATCGACGAAGCGTTGCGCCGGCTCTACCGGTCGCCGGAGACGTTCGGCAAGTGTCACAATTGCGGTGAGGACATCGATTTCGACCGGCTCGATGCACTTCCCCACGCCCGGCTCTGCTTTGCGTGCAAGCAGCGAGAGGAAGATGCCAAGAAGCAGCAGCCGCAGCAGGCCTAGGCCCGGGCTCTTCTGGTCACTGGTCGCCGGAGTCGTGGCGATCGACGTGATCACGAAGATCGCCGCGGTTCAGTTCCTCCCCGGACAACGGGTACCGCAGAACGTGTTCGGGGAGGTCGTGCGCCTAACGCTGGTGTTCAACCCCGGCGCCGCGTTCGGCCTCAACCTGGGTCCGTGGTCGCGCGAGATTTTCCTCGTGCTCACGGTCATCGCGCTGGTCATCCTCGGCCGCCTCTATCGAGGCACGCGCGCCGATGACGTCCTGCGCGTCGTCGCACTCGGCTTGGTGTGCGGGGGCGCGATCGGCAATCTCATCGATCGCGTGCGCTCGCCCATCGGCGTCGTCGACTTCATGGACATTGGCTTCCGCGACTGGCGCTGGCCCACTTTCAACGTGGCCGACATTGCCGTGAGCACGGGCGCCTTCCTCCTCGCGTGGGCGCTGTGGGGCGAGGAGCACCGCCCCGAAGCACACATCGAGGTGCGCACGCAGGGCGCCGACGTGGTGCCGGATGTGATGCCTGAGGTGGTACGCGACGTCGTGCCGGAGCCCAAGGTGTCGAGCGGGGGGTGACCCCCCAGCCGACGGTTCGATCCTTCCTGGTCGAGGACGGCGAGGCATCGGGATCGCGTCTCGACCTCTTCGTCGCCCGCAGCGCAGACCTCTCCCGGACGCAGGCGGCGACCCTCATCGCCAACGGTCACGTCACGGTCGACGGCCGCCGCGAGAAGGCGAGCTATCGCGTGCAGGCTGGCGAAACTGTCGGTGTGGAAATCCCGCCGCCGACTTCACGTGAAGTATTATCTGAAGCGATTCAACTAAATGTGGTGTTTGAAGATGACGACGTGCTGGTCGTGGACAAGCCGGCTGGCATGGTCGTACATCCGGCGCCCGGTCACTGGAGCGGGACGCTCGTGAATGCGCTGAAAGGACGAGGCGGTCCGCTCGCGGAAAGCAGTGGTACGGGACGCGAAGGTCTGGTCCATCGCCTCGACAAAGACACGTCGGGTCTTCTGCTCGTGGCCAAAACCGACCGCGCACACCGGACACTTGGCGCCGCACTTTCTGCGCGCCGAATCATCCGCCGATACGCGGTTCTCGCTTGGGGACATCTCGATCAGGACCGTCTGACCGTCGACCGTCCGATCGCACGTAACCCGCGAGACCGAAAGCGCATGGCAGTCGTCAGTACTGGGCGAACTGCACGGACGGACTTCGTGCGGCTCGCCCGGTTCGACGCGGCGGATTTTCTGCGCGCACACCTGCATACGGGTCGCACGCATCAGATTCGCGTCCACCTCGCGTCGATCGGCCATCCGGTGGTGGGAGACGACACCTACGGCGGCGGCGGGGCGCGGCGACTCGTGGCGCTTCCACCGCGACGACAGTTCCTGCACGCGGCGTGGTTGATCTTCCCGCATCCGGTGACCGGCACACCGATCGAGCTGCGCTCACCGCTCCCGGCGGATCTCAACCGGGCGATGGCCGCGGCAGCCGGGTGGACGGAACCGCCGTCCCACTGGGATCCACTCGACGACATTGGCTTCTACCGTCTCGACACCTGACCGCGCGGGGGCGCGCCTAACCGGCCAGGTCGTGCTGTGCCGGGTGGCGGGCCGCGTAGTGGGGGTCGAGTTAGGCACGGTGCGCGAGATCATTCCCGCGCGCCGGCCGACGCGCCTGCCCGGCGCGGGGGCGTACGTGTCGGGGCTCGTGAACGTGCGCGGGACGATCGTGACGGTGATCGATCTGGGCGCGCGGTTGGGCCGGGCCGACACGCCTGCTGTGGGAACCGGTTCGATCGTGTTGATCGAGCACGGCGCGAAGCTGGTGGGCGTGGCCGTGGACGAAGTGCAGGACGTCCGCCTCACGGCGGAGCTGGAATTGGAAACGGAAGCCGAGGCGCTCGTGCCCGGCGGCGCGGTCCGCGCCGTGGGCCGGCTGGATGGCGAGGTGGTCGCGCTCCTCGACATCCACGACATCATTGGGCAAGTGCTCGCCTGATCGGAGGAACGTCACGTTGAGTCACACCGTGTTGGTCTGCGACGACGCGATCTTCATGCGCACGATGATCTCCGACATTCTGTCGCAGTCGGGATTCGAGGTCATCGGCGAAGCGGAGACCGGGGTGCAGGCGATCGAGAAGTACAAGCAGCTTCGACCCGACCTGGTGACGATGGACATCGTCATGCCGGACATGGGCGGGATCGATGCGGTCCGGGAAATCACGAAGTACGACGGCAACGCACGCATTCTCATGTGCAGCGCGATGGGGCAGCAGGCGCTGGTCGTCGAGGCGATCCAGGCTGGTGCAAAGGACTTCGTGGTCAAGCCGTTCCAGCCGAGTCGCGTGCTCGAGGCCGTGCAGCGCGTGTTGGGATAGGCCGGGCGATGCCGTGACCCGCGGGCGCGACCCGTCGCACGCGCGACGAGGAACCGCCGTCCGTTAGGCGCTCCGGTCACACACCGCTCGGACTCTTCCTCTCGCGTCTCGCGCGCGCTCCCACCGCTTCGCTGCCTTCCCGCATGGACCTCTCTCGGTACGCCGAACTTTTCCTCACGGAGAGCCGCGAACATCTCTCCGCGATGAATCACGCGCTGCTCGCGCTGGAGAGCTCGCCCCAAGCGAGCGAACCGGTGGGGGCCATTTTCCGCGCGGTGCACACGGTGAAGGGCATGAGCGCGACGATGGGCTATCGCGCGGTGACCGAGCTGGCGCACGAGATGGAGAACGTCCTCGATCGCGTCCGCCGCGGCGAGTTGGCGGTGACGCCCGACGTGATGGAGCTCCTGTTCCACGCCGCGGACGCGCTGGAGCAGGCGATCGAAGCGGTGGTCCAGAGCGGTGCCGAATCGGACGCGCCGGTGCCGGACGCAATCGCCGACGTCATCACTCGGCTCAAGGCGTGTGGGGCGGTGCCGTCTCCGAAGGCCGTCGCCGATGCTGCCCCGCCGGCGACGAGCTCGGTTCCGCCGGCGCCTGCGTCACCCCTGCCGCGCGCCGCGACGAGCAGACGTCTCCTGCGTCTGCGGCTGGCGTCGGGCACGGCACTTCGCGGCGCCCGCGCGCTGCTGCTCGTGAAGCGTGCCGCCTCGTTAGGCACGGTGCTCGAGGTGATCCCGCCGGTCGAGGCGCTGCAGGCCGAGGAATTCGGCGCGGGCTTTTCGATTCACCTCGACAGCGCCGCTCCGCGCGACGACATCGTCCGCGCCCTGTTCGCGGTGGGCGACGTCGACCGCGTCGAGGTGGACGGAGTCGAGACGGTTGGACAGCCCGGCCAGCAGTCGGCGGCGGACGGGCAGACCGGTGCGGCTGCGCGACCGACGCGGCAGGTCCGCATCGACCTACAGCGCCTGGACACGCTCATGAACATGGTGGGCGAGCTGGTGATCGCGCGCGGGCGGCTGCTCGAGTTGGCCGCGCGCCACGGCGATCCGGCGCTCGATGAGGCGGTGACGCTCGCGGCGCGGCTCATCGGCGAGATGCAGGACGAGGTGATGCTGAGCCGCATGGTGCCGGTTGGCCAGGTATTCGACCGCTTCCCGCGTCTGGTGCGCGACGCGGCGCACGCTTTGGGCAAGCAGATCGTCTTCACGGTGGAGGGCAACGACATCGAGCTCGATCGCTCGATGCTCGACGAGATCGGCGATCCGGTGCTGCACCTGCTGCGCAACGCGGTCGATCACGGGATCGAGACGCCCGAGCAGCGGCGCGCGGCCGGAAAGCCGGCGTCGGGGTCGCTCGTGCTCAGCGTGTCGCGCGAGCGGAGCACGGTGCTGGTGCGGGTAGAAGATGACGGGAAGGGCATCGATCGCACGCGTGTGTTGTCGCGCGCGAAAGACTTGTCGTTGGTCGAAAAAGAACGGACGGCGTTGTCCGACGACGAGCTGATGCGGATCATCGCGCGCCCCGGCTTTTCGACGGCCGAGCGCGTGACGGATCTCTCGGGCCGCGGCGTGGGCATCGACGTGGTGATGAATCGGGTGCGCGCCATGGGCGGTGCGGTCGAGATGCGGTCGTCGCCGGGGCGCGGGACGGCGGTCACCGTGCGCCTGCCGCACACGCTGGCGATCGTGCGCGCGCTCCTGGCGCGCGTGCGCGACGAAGTGTACGCGGTGCCGTTGGCGCACGTGAACGAGACGGTGGAGCTGGAAGCGCGCTCCGTTAGGCGGGTGCAGGGGCGCGAGGTGATGCTGCTGCGCGATGACGTGCTGCCGCTCATCCGATTCGACGATCTCTTGCGCGTCGGATCGAACGGGGAGGGCGCGCGCCATCAGGTCATCGTGCTCGAGGTGGGCGAGCGGCGCGCGGGCTTGGTGGTGGACGAGCTCACCGGGCAGCAGGACATCGTCGTGAAGCAGTTCGATCCGGCACGTGAAAGTCTGGCGTTGTTCAGTGGTGCGACGATCCTCGGCGATGGTGCGCCGGCGTTGATCGTGGACGTGGGGAGCCTTCTCTGAGGGGACAGGAATGCCCGACCTAACGGCGTTGAAGGAGCGACAGCTCGACGCGCTGCGTGAGACCGCGAACATCGGCGCGGGACACGCGGCGACGGCGTTGTCGCAGATGACGAACAGCACGATCATGATCACCGTACCGACGATCACGATCGCCGCGCTCGAGGACGTGCCCTCGCAAATCGAAGATGGCGAGGAGCCGATCGCCGCGGTGCTCATGCACATGATGGGCGATCTCACGGGCCGCACGCTACTCGTGTTTCCGCGACCCACCGCGATCAAGCTCGCGCAGCTGATGCTGCGACGCCCGCTCGATCCCAAGGGCGAGTTCGGCGAGCTCGAACAATCGGCGATCAAGGAAGCCGGCAACATTCTGAGCGGCGCCTACATGAACGCGTTGAGCGAATTCATGGGGCTGCTCTTGCTGCCGTCGCCGCCGAGTTTGGCGGTCGACATGTCGGCTGCCGTCCTGACGACCGCGTACCTGCAGTTCGGCGCCGAGCGCGACATGGTGTTCGCGATCGAGACGCAGTTCTACTTCCAGGGGCAGAACGACCGGCTGCGCGGATTTTTCCTGCTGCTACCGGACGTGGCGTCGCTGCAGACGCTCCTGCGCGCCGTGCGCGTGGCGTGATCGTGACGGCGTCGCTCGCATCCCAGCGTGACCGCGACATACTGCGGTCGTATGCGCGGCGGATCGATCCGTCGGATGCGGGCGCGCACAACAACCTCGGCGTCCTCTACTACAACAAGGGGATGTACGAGGATGCGGTGGCGGCGTTCACGAAGGCGTTGGAGCTGGATCCGAAGATGCAGGTGGCCCAACGCAACCTCGAGGTCGCGTACTTCAACACGGGGTACTACGACCGGCGGGTCACCGAGCTGCGCGAGCGCCTGCGCCAGCGGCCGGACGACCGCGACGCCCGCTGGGAGTTAGGCCGAGCGTATGCGTCGTTAGGCGATTCGCGCGAGGCGGTGGCCGAGTTCACGGCGCTGCTGTCGTACCACGGCCGCGACGTGGGCGCGATGATCCAGTTAGGCCTGGCCGAGAAGGCGAGCGGCGACCTCGAGGCGGCCGAGCGCTGGTTCGCCAAAGCGCTCGAGCTCGAGCCGGAGAGCCCGCTCTGCAACTTCTACATGGGCGAGGTGCTGTACAACCGCGGCCTCAACGACGAAGCGCTCACGGCGCTCACGCGCGCGATCGCGCTGAGCCCGGACAACGCCGACGCCCACTACCTCATGGGCTTCGTGTTGGGCGACATGGGACGGCACGAGGATGCGGCCGCGTCGGCCAAGCGCGCGATCCAGCTCAACCCGTCGCTGTCGCGTGCGCAGGCAAACCTGTCCATCGACCGGTACAACCCGGCGAAGTACGAAGAGCTCCTTCCACACCGGCAGGAGCGGCGGTCGCAGCAAATGCTCGCCGTCGCCAACGAAGAGCATCTCGCGCACTACAACCTCGGATTGGCCTTTCGGCAGAAAGCGTACTACGCCGAGGCGCTGCGCGAGTATCGCCTGGCGCTCGACCGCGGCGAAGACCGCCGCCTCGTGCTGCAGGCGATGGCGGAAGTGCACCTGCTCAAGCGCGACGCTGCAGCGGCCGCCGAGTTGTACGACCGGCTGATCACCGAGCAAGCCGACAGCCCGAAGCTGTGGTGCGAGCGCGGTGTCGCGCTGCATCAAGCCGGCAAGCTCGGCGAGGCGGCGGAGAGCTACGCGAAGGCCGTGCAGCTCGATCCGGCGTATGCCATCGCGCACAACAACCTCGGCGTCGCGCACTATCACCGCGGCGATTCGGAGAGCGCGATCGACGAGTTCCGAACCGCGCTCTCCAAGCAGCCGGCGTTCGTGAAGGCGTGGCTCAACCTCGCGCTGATCCTGTTCAAGGGAAAGCGCCTGCAATTGAGCCTCGAGGCATACCGGCAGGTGTTAGGCGTGTTTCCCGAGCAGGCCGTCGCGTGGAACGGCATTGGCCTCGTGCTCGCCGAACTCAAGAAGTTCGAGGACGCGCGCAACGCGTTCGGCCGCGCGATCCAGGCGCGCCCCGCGTTCGCGGAAGCGCACTACAACCTCGGCTTCACGCTCTCGAACCTCGGTGATTTCGAGGGAGCCCTGCGCGCCACCAAACGTGGTCTCGAGCTCGAGCCGTTTTATGTGGCGCAGAAATTCGAGCTGGCGATCGATCTCGAGTACGAGGATCCGGATCTCTCGATCGCGCCGGATCTCGAGGGGGCACAGCGCGCCGACGGGGCGGTGGAGACGTTCTCGTTCGATCCGAAGTCGCTCGACACGCTGTTCTCGGAGCTCAAGCAGCACACGCCGGTGCGCACTCCGATCGTGCCCCTGGACAATCCGTACGCGATGGGCGCCGAGTATCTGGCCAAAGGCATGCTCGACCGCGCGGCCTCCGAGATCAACCGTGCGTTAGGCCGCGGCGGCGACGCGGCGACCGGGCTCACGATGCTGGGCGACGTGTTTGCGCGGCAAGGATTCCATGGCGAGGCGCTCGAGCGCTACCGTCAGGCGCGCACCGTGAATGGCACGGTGCCGCGCGCGCTCGCCGGCGAGACACGGGCGCTGCTCATGCTGCACCGTGCCGCCGAGGCGCGAGATGTGGCCGAGCAGCTGCTCGCAGCCGATTCGTCGAGCGTCGAATCGCTCTTGTTGGTCGCGCGTGCGCGTGCCGAAACCGGCGAATCGGACGCGGCGCTCGAGCTGCTGCGCCAGGCGCAGCGTCTCGCGCCGGCGCGCGCCGACGTGCTCAAGCAGATCGGCGACATCGCACGATCGGCGGGGGATGTCGACGGCGCCATCCTTGCGTACCGGAACGCGCTCGACCTCGATCAGGATTTCGCGGTGGTGCACTACGACCTCGCGCTGCTGCTCGCCCAACGGGGCGACGGCCCCGGCGCGGACGCCGAGCTGCTCGCGGCGCTCGAGGCGGTACCGACGTACGTCGAGGCCACGCTGGCGCTGGCCGACGTGCGGCGCCGGTTTGGCCGGGCGAAAGATGCCATCACACCGTTAGTCGATCTGCTGCAGCGCGATCCGTACAACATCGATGCGCTGCTCGCGCTCGCCGAAACGCTGCTCGAGCTGGATCGCAGCGCGGATGCCGCGCGCGCGGTCGACCGGGTGCTGCGCTTCGATCCGAAGCATCCCGGCGCCCTCTTGCTGCAGGGCGTGATTCTCGCCGATCGGCATCGCTATCGCGAAGCGATCGCGCTCTGGAACGAGGTGGTCGAGGTCGCGCCGGACAGCGCATTCGCCAGGCGCGCACAGCGCGAAGCGCGGACGGCGGCCGACCTGCTGCGCATCTTTCGCAGCCGGCAGGAGGTGGCCTGATGGCGATCGAGGGGCCGCTTCGCGAGCTCGGCATCCACGATGTGTTTCAGCTGCTCGACCTGAGCCGCAAGACCGGCACGCTCACGGTCACGTCGTTGCTGCGCGACAACCAGGGAACGGTGTACTTCGAGCGGGGCGCGGTGATCTACGCGGCGATCCGCAGCAATCCGCATCCGTTAGGCGAGCTCCTGCTCCGCGCCGGCAAGATTTCCGAGGGCGACTTGGCCCGCGCGCGCGATGCACAGACGAAATCAGGCGACGGACGCCGGTTGGGCGAGATCCTCGTCGACTCGGGCGCAGTGACGCGCCGCGAGCTCGAGCGACACGTGCGGTTCCAGGTGGAAGAGGTGGTATTCGAGCTCATGTCGTGGCGGGAAGGATTCTTCTCGTTCGAGGAGCGCGAGGTGGTGAACGTGCCCGCCGAGGCGACGATTCGGATCTCCACCGAGTCGCTGCTCATGGAAGGCGCCCGGCGCATCGACGAATGGTCGCGCATCGAGGGCAAGATTCCGCACCTGGGCGTCGTCCCATCGCTGTGCGCGGTGACGGACGATCACGCGGCGCAGCTCGACCTGTTGCCTAACGAGTGGGAAGTGCTGTCGGAGATCGACGGCGCGCGGGATCTCCGCGCGATCGCCGCCGAGCTCGCGCGCAGCGAGTTCGACGTCGCGCGCATCGCGTACGGTCTCGTCACCACCGGCGTGGTCGCGCTGCGCGATACGGCATCCAACGGTGCGTCGGCGCCCGCCACGGTGCAGGCGCACGCGCACCTCGAGCGGGCGCGCGAGGCGCTGCGCGCCAACGAGTGCGATCGCGCGGTGGCCGAAGCGCGCCTGGCCGTCGCGGGTCTCGACGGCGCGACGATGCCGCGCCTCGTGCTGGCGCGCGCGCTCACACGCGCGGGCCGGCACGATGAGGCGCAGGAAGAGCTGCGCCGGGTGCTGCAGGCCGACGCGCTCGAGCCGGCCGTGCACTTGGAGACGGGGTGCTGCGCCGCATGGCGCGGCGATTACCGAGAAGCGCTCACGAGCTGGGATCGCTACCTGCGTCTCTTGCCGGAGGGCGCGGACGCGGCCGCGGTGCGCCACGCGGTCGAGTCGGTGACGCACTTGTCGGGCATGCTCGCGGAGCGGATGGATGTCTGACGACATTCGCCGCCTGAGCGAAGAGCTGGCGCGGGACCCGTCGAGCATGGTGTTCCTCCAGTTAGGCGAGGCGTTGCGCCGGAGCGCGCAGCTCGAGCTTGCGCTGCGCGTCGCGTCCCGGGGCGTCGAGCGCCATGGCGGTAACGCGGACGCCCACGACCTTCTGGCGCGCGTGCGCGCGGACCGCGGCGACCTGGCCGAGGCGACCCTGGAGTGGGAGGCCGTGCTGCGGCTGGCGCCCGACCATGTGGGTGCGCGCAAGGGCCTGGGGTACGTGCTGTACAAGCAACGCCGCCTCCAGGAGGCGGAGCACCACCTCGGGTTGGCGGCGGAGCAGGGCGATCCGGCCGTGGACACCGCGCTGCGCATGGTGCGGCGTCTCCTGCGCTACACGAACGGGGCGGAGCCGGGGAACGGCGCTCCGCCTAACGGAGACCGCCTGGCCGCCGCCGAGCGCCGAGTGGAGGACGAGGCCCGGTGCCTGTTCGCCGAGATTCTGGGCGACGGGCCGCAGACGGCGCTGCTGCTCGATGGCGACGGCCTCGTGACCGCCGGCGCGTACGTCACCGCCGACGGCGAAGATGTGGCGCAGGACGTGGGCGCCGCGCTCACCGGCGTGCGCGACGAGGCCGACCGCACCGTGAAGCACCTGCGGTTGGGCGCGTGGCGCGCGGTGATGTACGAGACCGAGGTGGCCACGATCGCGCTCGGCCCCGTGCTCGACGACTCGCTCGCGCTCGTGGCCGCCGCGCGCTCGCTTCCGTTAGGCCTCGTGCGGCGGGTCCTCGACCGGTGCATCCAGCGCGCCGAGGCGTGGCTCAAGGAGGTCGCGTGAGCACGCCGTACACCGACGTCCTGTCCGCGGTGACGCGCCAGCGCGGCGTGCTCGGCTGTCTGCTGGTGAGCGAGGCCGACGGGATCATCGTCGAGGCCTTAGTCCAGGTGGGCATCGAAGCCGGCGTCGCGGGCGCGCTGGTGGCGTCGCTCTACCGGCGGGCTCGGTTAGGCACCGATGCCGCCGGCCTGGCGGCCGTCGGATTCCTGCAGCTCGAGGCCGAGCACGGACACGTGTGCGCCGTCGGACGCGACGGCCTCGTCCTCGCCACGCTCGCCGAGCCGAAGGCGCACATCGGGCTCATCCGGAGCGCGATGTTGCACGCGCTGGAGGCGTTGTGAGGGCGCGCGTCGCCGAGGCGTGGGTGGAGGCGCCGCTGCAGCGGTTCGTCGATGACGCGCGCGTGCAGTTCGCGCTCCTCCTGCATCCGAGCGGCCAGGTCCTCGGCCAGTTCGGGTTCACGCGCGCCGTGGACGTCATGGCCGCCTGTGCGTTAGGCGCAGCCATCCATGCGTCCGCGGGCGAGTTGGGCCGCGAGCTGGACGGCCATCCGTTCCGCGAATTGTACCACGCCGGTCGCGAGCGGCAGGTGTTCATCGCCGAAGCGCCCACGGCGCGCGGCGCGCTGGTGCTGCTCACGGCGTTCGACGCCGAAAGCTCGCTGGGTCTGGTGCAAGTGTACTTCCGCGAATTGCGCGACGCGCTCGAGCACGCCGCGCCTCCCGCGATCGAGTCGGGGCCGGCCCTCGACGGCAACTTCGAGCACGACCTCAATCGCAGTCTGGCCGTTCTCTTCGGACGCGCGGAGCAGCCGGCCGCCGGCCAAGCGAAGTCCTCGAGTCCCTCATCCTGAGCCGCCTGTGCCTCTCGTCAACTACGCGACGCGCGAGATCACGTGCAAGATCGTCTACTACGGGCCCGGCCGGTCCGGCAAGACGACGAACCTGCACTACATCTACGGGCAGGTGCCTAACGATCGCAAAGGCACGATGGTGTCGTTGGCCACGCAAACGGACCGCACGTTGTTCTTCGATTTCCTGCCGCTCGACCTCGGCTCGATCTCGGGCTTCAATACGCGCTTCCAGCTGTACACGGTACCGGGCCAGGTCTACTACCAGTCCACGCGCAAGCTCGTGCTGCAGGGCGCCGACGGCGTCGTGTTCGTAGCGGACAGTCAGGCGCGGCAGCTCGATGAGAACATCGAGAGCATGCAGGATCTGCATGCCAATCTCGCCGAGCATGGAATGGATGTGCGCACGGTGCCGCTCGTGCTGCAGTACAACAAGCAGGACTTGCCCGCCGAGCTGATTCACGACGCCGCCGCGTTGAACGACGCGCTCAACTTCCGCGGCGTTCCCGCATTCTCCGCGGGCGCGCTGCATGGCACGGGCGTGTTCGAAACGCTGCGCGGCATTTCCGAGATCGTGCTGCGCCGCCTGAGCACGGCCGGTAGTCCGGCCACGCCATCCACCGCACACGCCGGGAGCCGGTGACCGTGGAGCTGGACGCCCGCTACCGCTTCGAGAATTACATCGTCGGCTCGGCGAATCGGCTCGCCGTGTCGGCGGCGCGCGCGGTCGCGCAAGCACCGGGCGCGGCATTCAATCCGCTGTTCATCTACAGCGGCTCGGGACTCGGCAAGACGCACCTCCTGTTGGCGATCGGGCATCTGGGGCGGCAGCTGCAGCCCGATCTCAAGGTGGCGTACTCGACGGTCGACGAGCTGGTGGACGAGCTCAACGCGAGTGTCGCCTCGAGCGCCGTGGACGCGCTGCGCGAGCGCTATCAGAACGTGAACGTGCTGCTGTTGGATGACGTGCAGTTCCTCGCGGGTCGCCGCGAGACGCAGACGGAAATCCTACGGCTGTTCAACGGGCTGCAACGGGGCGGTCGGCAGATTGTCCTGACGAGCGATCGTCCGCCGGCCGAGATCGCGGACCTCGACGAGCGGCTCATCACGCGCTTTTCGGGCGGGCTCGTCGTGGATGTGGGCGCGCCCGACTACGAGACGCGGGCGGCTATCGTGCGGCTCAAGTGCGACGAGCGCGGTGCCAAGTTCGAGGCCGGCGTGTTGGACGAGCTGGCGCGGATTCCGTTCGGCAACGTGCGCGAGCTGCAGGGCGCGCTCAACCGGCTCATCGCCTCGCAAACGTTAGGCGAGCGCCCCGTGACGCCCCACAACGTGCGCGAGGTGTTGGGCGAGCGGTCGGAGCCCGCGGTCGCGTCGAGCGCGGCGGCGGCGGTGGCGGCACCCGTCCGCACGCGCAACGGCACCGAGTTCTCGAGCTTTCTGAGCGATCTCAGTGCGGTGGTCGCGCAGCAGATCGAGCCGTGGCGCATCCGGCTGCTCGAGGTGATGTCGCGCTGGCGTGAGGCGGGTTTCCTGACGGCCGCCATCGAGCGCGCGCTCGAGAGCGCCGAGGAACCGGACGTCGAGGCGACCGTCAGGCAATACGAGAGCGCGGTCGCGCGGCTGCAGTCGCTGGCGCGCGATGCGCAGGGGCTCGACCCGGCGCTCGCGTCGTCCGACCTGTTCCGCGATCCGGAGCGCGTGGGCGAAGCCGAGCTCGCGGTGGCGCGTCTGTTAGGCGCGGCGGAGCCGCCGCCGGGGCCGTCGCCCGACTACGTGCGCGCCGACTTCGAGGTGGGGCCGTCCAACCAGTTGGCGGTGCACGCGGCGGACACGGTGATCGAGGAGCCGGGCAAAAAGTACAACCCGCTCGTCATTTACGGCCCGGCCGGCGTCGGCAAGACGCACCTCCTGAATGCGTTAGGCAACGAGCTCATCGGGCTGCGCGGCGGCGCGAGCACGGTGGCGTGCGTCAGCGCGCGGCAATTCACCGAGGAATTGATCGCGGCACTGCGCGACGGCACGATCGAGCGGTGGCGCGCGCGCTACCGCGTGGTGGACGTCCTGATCATCGACGACGTGCACGAATGCGCCGGAACCGAGCGCACGCAGGAGGAACTGTTCCACATCTTCAACGCGCTCTATGCCAGCGGGCGGCAGATCGTGTTGTCCATGCCGTGCGCGCCCAAGCACATCGAAGGCCTGGAGGACCGGCTGCGCTCGCGCTTCGAGGGCGGCCTCGTGGTCGAGATGCAGGCGCCCGATCACGTGTTGCGCGAACGGCTGTACGCGCGCTCGCTCGCCGCCGCCGACGTGCGCCATGATCGCTCGCTGGTGGACTATCTCGCCGCGCGCGCGGTGGCGAGCGTGTCGGAGATCACGACCACGGTCCGGCGCCTAACGCAGGCGGCGGATGTCGTCGGCGTGCCGCTCACCGCAAGCTTCGCGCGCAAGGAGCTCGAGGGGAGGTTCGCGGCGCCCGCGGTCGCGCAGAACGGCAACGGGCATCCGGCGGATCCGCTCTTCCTCGACGAGGAGAAGGTGATCTGGGATTGGCCCGATGTGTCGGGCCGTGCCATCGAGGAGTTCCGGTAGATGGCGATCAAGGGCAGTCTGCGCGAAGCGAGCTTGCCGGACGTGCTGCAGCTCCTGGCCATGGGACAGAAGACGGGCTGTCTCAGCGTCACGGACCGCAGCAATTTCGGCTACATCTACTTCGACCGCGGCCGCATCTCGTACGCCTCGATCGTGAACCGGCGCGACCGGTTAGGCGACATGCTGGTCAAGGCGGCCGTGCTCACCCAGACCGAGCTCGACGCGGCGATCGACGTCCAGGGCACGCAGCACCGCCACAAGCGGTTAGGCGAGATCCTCATCGAGCAGCAGATCCTCTCGCGCGAGGAGCTGCACCGCTACATTCGCATCCAGATCGAAGAGGCGGTCTACTACCTCTTCACGTGGACGCAGGGGACGTTCAGCTTCGAGGCGGACATCCGCCCCGACGAGCACGACGTCCTGGTGTCGATCAATCCGGAGTCGCTGCTGCTCGAGGGCGCGCGCCGCGTCGACGAGTGGAGTCTCATCGAAAAGAAGGTGCCGAGCTTCGACATCATTTTCGGTGTGGACGATGGACGCCTCGCAGCGAGCGAGGCGCAGTTGACGCCGCTGCAGGAGCAGCTGCTGCCCTTGATCGACGGCCGCCGCGACGTGACGGCGCTGATCGATTCGTCGGGCGCGGGCGAGTTCGAGGTGGGGAAGGCGCTCTACGGTTTGGCGACCGCCGGGTTCTTGCACATCATTGGGAAGTCGCGCCCCGTCGACGAAGTGGCGCTCGAGGCCCGCGTCGAAGAGCACCGCAATCTGGGCGCCGCGTTCTACAAGACCGGGATGTACGAGGAAGCGACGCGCGAGTTCCGCCGCGTGGTGGAGCTGCAGGAAAACGACGTGCAGGCGAGGTTCTTTCTGGCCTTGGTGGCGATGCGCGAAGGACGGTGGTCGGAGGCGGTGCTCACGCTGCGCGAGGCAACGACGCAGCCCGGTGCGCGCCCGGCCGTGTACCACAACCTCGCGTACGCGCTCGAGCGCATGGGTCACCACGACGAAGCGCGCGACGTGCTGAACGAGGCGGCTCGCCGCGGGGGATCCGACGACCCGCGCACGCGCATCTCGTTAGGCGTGCTCGCGCTCAAGCGCGGCGAGCTGGCCGAGGCCGACGAGACGCTCACCGGCGCGCGCGCGCTGTTCGGGAAGAAGATGCCGCCGCCGGCGTGGTTCCACTACGCGGCGCTCGCCGCCGCGCTGCGCGACGACCTCGACCGCGCGATCGCGCTCGTTACGGAAGGGCTGAACGTGCATCCGCGCGGCCCCGTGCTCTGCAACACGCTCGCGGTGCTGCTCGAGCGCAAGGGCGAGCTCGCGGCCGCGGGACAGGCGGCGGAGCGCGGCCTCTCGGAGAACGGCGCGCTGCCGCAGCTGCACAAGAACCTCGGCGACGCCCTCTACGGCGCCGGCAAGTACGACGAAGCGCTCGAGGCCTACCAGCGCGCGATCAAGCTCAACCCTGCGTTAGGCGACGACGTCTACTGCAAGCTGGGCAACATCCGCTACAAGTGGCAGGAGAAGGAGCAGGCCATGGCGTACTGGGAGCGCGCGCTCGCGCTCAACCCGGACAACCAGAGTTTGCGCGCGAACCTGGAGCTCGTGCGGAGTCTGCCGGCATGACCGAAACGGCCATCGATCGGGACTTCGAGGCGCTCACGGCCAAGATCGCGCGCGACCGAGGCTTCGGTTGCGCGAGCTACAAGGAAAAGTGCCTCCGCCGGCGCATCGCCGTGCGGATGCGTGCGCGAGGCGTGCACACCTACGCCGACTACGCGAGAGTTCTCGACGTGGACGCGCACGAGTACGACCTGCTCCTCGACGCGCTCACCATCAACGTCACCAAGCTGTTCCGGAACTGGGAGACGTTCCGCGCGATCGAGATGATCTGCATGCCCGCGCTGTGGGCGCTGCCCGATCCCGCGCTGCGCATCTGGAGCGCGGGCTGCGCATCCGGCGAGGAGGCGCACTCGCTCGCGATTCTCATGCACCGCCACGTGACGGCTCGCGGTGAGTCGTCACGGTTAGGCCGGGTATGCGTGATGGGCACGGACATCGATCGCGGGAGCCTGGAGGCGGCGCGGCGCGGCGCGTACCTCGAAGCGGCCTTCGCCGACACGCCGCCGGAGCTGCGCGACCGGTATTTCTCGCCTACGGCGCCGCACGTCGTGCACGATGACGCGCGCCGGTTGGTGCGGTTCGAGCAGCGCGATCTGCTGAGCGACGCGCCGCCGGCGGCGGACGTGCACCTCATTACGTGCCGCAACGTGCTCATCTACTTCGACCGCGACACGCAGGAAATGCTGTTCCGGAAATTCCACGACGCGCTCGCGCCGGGCGGATTTCTGGTGTTAGGCAAGGTCGAGACGCTGTTCGGTCCCACGCGGGCTCGGTTCCAGGCCGTCGAGCCGCGCGAACGCATCTTCCAGCGGCAGTGAGGGAGATTCGAGTGCGGGTGGCCGATGCGGCCGCGGCGCAAGGCGACGCGATGCTGACCACGATCGGGCTCGGCTCGTGCGTGGCCATCGTGCTCTACGACGCCGACCGGCGCGTGGGCGGACTGGCGCACGTGCTCTTGCCCAGCGAATCGCTGGCGCAGGACCGCTCCAACCGCGCCAAGTTTCCGGGCACCGCCGTGCCGATGCTGCTCGAGCAGATGCAGCAGTTGGGCGCCCGACCCACGCGCATCACCGCGCGCATCGTGGGCGGCGCGAGCATGTTCGCGGCGCTGCTGCCGGCGGGCGGTCTCCAGATGGGCGAGCGGAATCTGCTCGCCACGCGCGATGCGTTAGGCAAGGCGCGCCTGGCGATCACGGGCGAAGACGTGGGCGGCGGCCACGGCCGCAGCGTGTTCTTCGACATCGCGTCGGGCCAGGTGCAGGTGCGCTCCATGGTGAAGGGCGATGTCGTTCTCTAGGGGGCCGCGCACCGTGCTCGTGGTGGACGACAGCGCGTTCATGCGCAAGCTCGTGGCCGAGATGGTGGACGGCGCCGGTGACTTTCGCGTGGTGGGCACGGCGCGCAACGGACGCGACGCGCTCAGCAAAGTCCACTCGCTCAATCCCGATCTCGTGACGATGGACGTCGAGATGCCGGAGCTCGACGGCATCGGCGCCCTCGGCTACATCATGAGCGAGTCGCCGCGGCCGGTGATCATGTTGAGCGGCGCGGCCACGGGCGATGCCGGCGACCTCACCATCCGGGCGCTCGAGTTAGGCGCGGTGGACTTCGTCCGCAAACCATCGGGGCCGATCAGTCTCGATCTCGGCGCCGTGCGCGACCAGTTGCTCGACGCGTTGCGCGCCGCGGACCAGGTGAACCTGCGCGGCGTCGAGCTCCTGGCCCGCCCGCACGCGCCCGAGTCGCGCGCGCCGCTGCTCGATACCCGCGCGGTGGGTGCCGCCACGCGCGCGGTGGCGATCGCCGCATCCACCGGCGGTCCCCGCGCACTCGCGGAAATCATCCCGCGGTTTCCACGCGAGCTCGACGCCGCGGTGCTCGTGGTCCAACACATGCCGCCGGGTTTCACGCGCAGCCTGGCCGAGCGACTCGACGCGCAGAGCAACGTGCCGGTGGTCGAAGCCGGCAACGGCGACATCGTGCGCACCAATCGCGTCTACGTGGCGCCGGGCGGACTCCACATGCGTGTGGAGCGTTCGCAGGGCATCGGCGCGCCGGCGATCGCGCTGTACGACGCGCCGACCATCTGGGGCGTGCGCCCGTCGGCCGACCCGTTGTTCCAGAGCGTGGCCGAGGTGTTCGGCGCGCACGCGATCGGCGTGGTGCTCACGGGGATGGGCCGCGACGGCGCGGCCGGGTTGCGCGCCATCCACGACGCGGGCGGGGCAGGGCTCGCGCAGGATCGCGACTCGTCGATCATCTACGGCATGCCGCACGCGGCCGCGTTAGGCGGCGGGGTGGACCACGTCCTGTCGCTGGATGCGCTGCCGGGCGCGATCGCGGATCTGGTGGCGCGCGATCGCGCGCAGGAGGCGCGATGACCGCCGGCGCACCGGACACCGGTCAGCTCACGGAAATGCTGCTCTTCCGCCAGGGCGGCGAGCTGTTCGCGCTCGCGCTCCGCTCGGCGCTCGAGGTGCTGGAGCTCCCGGCGCTCGAGGACATGCCGGAGATGCGCGTCGGCATGTTGGGCGTGTTCCCGAATCGCGGGTCGTACGTGCCGGTGTACGCGCCGGAAGCAGCGTTAGGCTTGCCGCCCGCGTCATCGCACGCCGCGGTGCTGATTCTGCGGCGCGGCAGCGGCGCGATCGGCATCGCGCTCCAAGATGTGGAAGATGTGATCATGGTGGATCGGTCCCGGCTGCACCACCCGCACGCGGCCGCGGCGGGCGCCGGCGTGCTACTTGGCGTCGAGCGTCGCGGCGGTGATGTGGTGGGCATCGTCGACGCCGATGCACTGGTCGATGCGTGCGCCACACCGCGCGCGGGAGAATCCGAATGACGATGGCAACGTCGCAACAAGTGGTGACCTTTCGCGTGGGCGACGAACATTTCGCCGCCGACGTCCTGGCGGTGGAGCGCGTGCTGCGCCACGTGGCGCCCATGCCCGTGCCGAACTTGCCGGACTGGATGGAAGGCGTGCTCGAGTACCAGTCGCGCGTCGTGCCGGTGATCGATCTCCGGCGGCGGTTCGGCCTCGACGAGCACGACCGCCCCGAGGCGGGCGTCCGCATTATCGTGTTCCGCGCCGGCGAGGAATGGTTAGGCGCGCTCGTCGATGCCGTGCTCGAGGTCGTGAACATCGACCCGGCGCAGCTCTCGCCCCCGCCTCCGCTCTTTCGCGGGCTACAGGCCGTGTACGTGCGCGGACTGCTGCACCGCGACGGCCGCATGATCATCCTGCTCGAGATGGAGCGGCTGCTCACGGCGACCGAGCACCTCGAGCTCAAACGCGCGAGCCTGGGAGGGGCATCGTCGGATGGCTGACGTGGATGGACGACCGTTTCGCGCGCGCTTCGGCGCCATCGAAGCGCGGCTCGAGCAGCCCGGCGCCGGTGCGGATCGCGACGCGATCAAGGCGGACATCATCGCCCTCTACAAGGAGGTCGAGCAGGAGATCGCCCAGCTCACCGCGCTGCGCGAGGACGTCAAGCGTCTGGTGGAGCGGTGGAAGCAGATCGGCGGCGGCACCGCGGCGAAAGCCACGAACGCGCCGGCATTCGGCGGCGAGCGCCCGGTGATGGCGGATCACATCGGCGCGTCCACGTACCTCGAGAAGGGATGGAGCCTCATTTCGTTAGGCGACCACGACGCCGCCGAGCGCGCGCTGCTCAAGGCGCTCGAGCTCTCGCCTAACGATCCGCAGACCGAATCGCTCCTGGGATGGGCGCAGATGCTGCAGGAGAAATACGACGAAGCGCTGCTCAACTTCCAGAAGGTCCTGATGCGCCAGCCCACGAACTCGCTCGCGCGCATCAACCTCGGCTACATCTGCCTCAAGAAGAAAATCTTCGGCGAAGCGATCGAGCATCTGTCGAAGGCGATCCGCCTCGACAACGACCGCAAGGCCACCCTGTACGCGCACTTCTATCTCGGTCTGGTGTATGCGGAGCGAGAGATGTACGAGGACGCGCAGACGTTCTTTCGCAAAACGCTCGCGCTCGGTCCGAACCTCATCGAAGCGTACTACGAGCTGGGTCGCGTCCTCTGGTTCGACAACAATCGCGACGACGCGATCGAGACGTGGCGCGCAGGACTGGCCGCCAACAAGTTCAATCCATGGGGCAAGCGTTGCGGCGAGATGCTCAAGCACATCGAGGAGGGAGGCACGCCCGCTCGAAGCGCCTAGCGGTCCTCGCGGCGCTCGCGTGCATCACGCTCGCGCACCCATCGCCTTTGGCGGCGCAGACCGGGTCGCCCGCCGTTCGGTTGGATCAAGACCGGTTTACCGTCGTCGCCTACCCGCAGGACCTCACACTCGCGCACGCCGTCCTCGCGCGCGCCATCGCAACCGACACATTCCCCGGACTGCCGCGCCCAACGGAGCCGGTGCTCATCGCGATCGCGCCCGACCATCGCCGATTTCGCGAGTGGTCCGGCGCGGGCGCTCCGGAATGGGGCGCCGCGGTGGCCATTCCGGACGAACACCGCATCGTGATGCAGGGCTCGCACGCCGGCTCCGGTGCGGGGAATCCCATGCAGGTGTTGCGGCACGAGCTCGCGCACCTCGCATTGCACGAATACCTGGGCGAGCTGCCGCCGCGCTGGTTCGATGAAGGCTACGCGAGCGTTGCGGCGGGCGAGTGGGATCGCGATGCGGTGCTCACCACGAGCGTCGGTCTCGTGTTGCATGGTGTGCCGTCGCTCGATTCGTTGGACGCGGAGTTCGAGGGCGGCGAGTCGCGCGCCGGCGGCGCGTACGCGCTGTCGTATCGCGCCGTGACCGATCTGGCGTCGCTCGATCCGCAACGCGGTCTCGCGCTCTTCTTTCAGTATTGGCGGCAGACCAAGTCGATGGACGTCGCGATCCGGCGGGCGTACGGGATGACGGAGGATGCGTTCGAGCAGCGGTGGCGCGACCACACGATGCGCCGCTACGGTGCGCTCGCGATCATGGCGAACATGTCGCTCATCCTCGGCTTGTTGGGCATCATCATTCTGCCGCTGTACGTGATGCGCAGACGACGCGACCAAGTCCGCATGGACGAATTGCGTCGCGCGGAGGAGGCGGCGGAGCACGCCGCGCGGGCGGAGGCGCTGGCGGCGTTGCTCGCGGCCGGGCAGCCCGAGCCGCCGTCCGAGCAGCCGCCGCCGTCCGACAATCCGTGACCCCGGCATAACGTGACGCCCACCATCGCTTGACATGTGCGAGCAGCGGATTCACACTATTCCGATTATGGCAAAAGTGGAGAGTTCGACTCGTCCGCGGTCGCACGTGTGGTGGGCCGCGGCAGCAATTTGCTTGGCCGCCGGCTACGCCGATTTAGTGCGGGGCGGAACGACGCTCGCGCCGATTCTTCTCGTCGTTGGTTACTGCGTTCTCATTCCGCTCGCAATCCTCAAGTAAGGCAGTAGGGTTCCGTTCCACAGGCTTCCGTCGCTCGGGGGCGCGAAGTGTGCGTGACGGGGGGATCGTGCTCACCAGCGGCAACCCGGATCATTCCGGGGGCGAATAGCTCAGTTGGTTAGAGCGCCTGCCTTACACGCAGGAAGTCGGGGGTTCGAGTCCCTCTTCGCCCATGTACTGTTGTGCTTGGACCCCATCGGCGATGTTCGGGGTAGATCAGAATAACTCTCGGAGGGTAGCGAACGTGAAGGCAATGACTTACAGGGCGAGCGCGGCCGTGTGGGGATTGGTAGCGGTCGCATTCGCCTGGGCCCCGACGTCGGTAGCCGCGCAGGTCACACGGCGCGTCCCAATTCCCGAAGGGACGCCCCGCATGATGGTGGCACCGTTCCGGGGGAACGAGGTCGGACTGGGACCCAAGGTGAGCGGGCAGGTCATCGACAAGCTCACCTCGGACATCCCAATCAAAAACCTGTTCGTGATCCCGCAGAAAGCCGTCTGCGACAACCTCAAGGCCTCCGGCTTCAGCTGCGACAGCACGCCCGATCCCATCACGTCCAAGCTGCTCGCGACGCAGTTGCGCGCCGACCAGTACCTCGAAGGCAACGTCACCAAGAGCGCCGACAGCTACAAGCTCGAGACGCGCATGGTCCTCACGCGCGACAACAGCATGGTGCAGCCGCTGCCGGATCTTCAGGGCAACAAACTCGGCGATCTGATCGATAAGTTGTCCAAGGAAGTGCAGGCCGCTCGCAAGCAGTTGGACGACGAGCAAAAATGCGAGACTTCGCTGCGCGCCGGGAATGCGCAGGATGCGATTGCATCCGCGCGAGCGGCGATAACTCAATATCCACAGTCCACAATTTCGCGAGTGTGCCTCGGCAACGCGTTTCTTGCCGCGAAGGCGCCGCCCGATTCGATCATTGCCGTAACGGCCAAGGCCGTCGAGATCGATCCGAAGAACAAACCTGCGCTCGCGCTGTTGGCCGACGCGTACAAGCAGAAGGCCGACGCACAGAAGGACACCACCGCGCTCGACAAGGCTGTCGACACGTGGGCGGCCGAGCTCGCAGCCGATCCGAAGAACTTGAAGTTGGTGGAAGACGTCAGCCAGAAGATCGCGGCGTCCGGTCGTGCCCAACGCGCCAAGCCCATCATCATTCAGGCGGTGACGGACAACCCGGGCGACCCGTCGCTCGTGCACTTGAAGTGGCTCATCCTGCAAGCCACCAAGGACTATGCAGAGGCAGCCGCGACCGGCGAGGAGATGGTTCAGACCGATACGTCGCTCGCCGATACGAGCTACTTCGTACGTCAGGCAGCGCTGTACGCGCTGATCAATCAGCCGCAGAAGGCAGCTGAGACCACCGCCAAGGGCGTCGCGAAGTTCAAGAACAATGCGGCGCTCTGGTCGCTCGATGCGCAGACGCTGCAGCTCGCTGGTCAAACGCAGCAGGCCGTGGATGCGGCGAACCAGGCGATCAAGCTCGATCCGAAGGCGGAGCACGTGTACTTGCGCAAGGCAAAGGCTGAGATGGATCTCAAACAGCCGGACAGCGCAATGGCGGCTCTCAAGCAGGCAATAGCGAATGGCGAGGATAAGGGCACGGTTGGACAGTTCCTGCTCGTCCTGGCGAAGGGGGCGTACGACGCCGCGAACGACACGACCAACGGCCACAAGCCGAACATTCCGGATTGGCAGAAGGCAATCACGACGATTTCGTCCGCCGACAGCGTCGCGCCGAGCCCGACGACAAAGTTCCTGATGGGCGTGGCATACTTCCGCGTCACGGATCTCGCGGTCCGACAAAATCAGACGGAAAAGAAATGCGACCTCGCGAAAACCGCGCAGGATGCGTCGCTCAACTCGCAGATCAACATGCAGCAGGGCGGAACGACAGATCCGAAGACTGCAGGGGTGATCCTCGGTATCCTACCGAAGTACGCACCAGCGATCGACGCGCAGGTGAAAAAATTCTGCAAGTAGTCGATGATGCGAATGCACGACGCGCCCGCCGATGATCGGCGGGCGCTATCGTTAGGAGGGCGCTTGACGCCGCGCATCGTTCGCCGCTAGTATGCGTCCCCCGAGTGAACCATCGCGCACAATGTCGGACGCTGGAGCGTGGGCGAGCGAGTACCATGCGCCGGTGATGGCGAAGGAAGTCGTCGACGTGCTCCGCGGATGCGACGACGTGCTCGATGGAACGCTCGGCGGCGGTGGGCACGCGCTCGCATTGCTCGAGACCGGCGCGCGCGTGACGGGAATCGATCGAGATCCGGAAGCGGTGGCGGCGTCGCGCGAGCGATTGTCCGCGTACTACACGGCGGGTCGATTTCGGGCGATCACGGCGAACTACGCTGACCTCGATGCAGTCGCCGAGCTTGTGGGCGTGCGGTTCAACGGCGTACTTCTGGATCTCGGCGTTTCATCCCACCAACTGGACGACCTTGCGCGCGGCTTCTCGTTTCGCGAGGGAGCTGCGCTCGACATGCGCATGGAAGGAAACGAAGGCGGACCCGATGCCGCCTCGCTGTTGCAGGAGGCCGACGAACGCACGCTCACGCACATTTTCCGGGACTACGCGGACGAGCCGCGCGCACAGCGCCTGGCGCGCGAGATCGTGCGGCGTCGCGAACGGCGTCCGTTCACCACGAGCGACGATCTGGTGGACGCGATTCGCGGTGCGCTCGGCGCCCCGCCGCGCACGGGACCGGCGGTGTTCGCGAGACTGTTCCAGGCCGTTCGCATCGCGGTGAACGACGAGCTTGGTGGGCTCGAGCGAGCGCTGCCGTCGCTGAGAGAGCGCCTCACCCCGGGAGGCGTGCTGGCGGTCATCGCGTACCATTCTGGCGAGGACCGCATCGTCAAACAGACCTTTCGCGCATGGAGCACGGCGTGCACGTGCCCGCCCAAGCAGCCGGTGTGCACCTGCGGCGGACGGGCACTGGGCACCACGCTCACGCGCAAAGCGACCACGGCCAGCGCGGCCGAGGTCGAGGCGAATCCGCGCGCGCGGAGCGCGCATCTGCGCGCATGGCGAAGCGCCGCGTAGCCGCGCGCGGGCGCGCGTGGGTGGCGCTGGTGCTCTTCGGTTTCGTTCTCATCGCCGCGGGCGTCATCTGGCGGAGGACGGCGGGCATCGCGCGGTCGCGCGAGATTCGCACGCTCGAGCAGCAGCGTGTGCAACTGGAGTCGGAACGGGCACAGCTCGAGAGTGACGTGCGCAATCTGTCCAGCCGGAGTATTCTCGCGCCGTTGGTGGAGCATCGTCTCGACATGCGCGTGCCCAGCGACTCGCAGGTCGTCATTCTCCCGCGACCCAGATCCGCGCCGTAATCGTGTTTCGCCAGAGCCGCATCACCCTCATTCACCTGTCGCTCGTGCTCTTTGCCGCGGCGATCGTCGTGCGCGCGGCGCAGGTGCAGCTGTTCCAGTCGAAGCAGTGGGCGCAACGGGCGGCTGAGCAGCACTTCGCATCCACGAACCTGCCGGCGTCGCGCGGCGCGATTTACGACGTGAGCGGCGCTCCGTTAGCCATGAGCCGCCAGATGCTGCGACTCAGCATTTCGCCGCGCGAAGTGAAGGACCGCCGCGCCGTGGGCCGCGACCTCACGCGGCTCGGCGTCCCGGCGCAGTTCGTCGCGCGCGCCACCGATCCGCGCCGCGCGTGGGTCGACCTTCCCGGCACCTTCTCTCCCGGCAGCGCGTCCGATCTCGCGGTCATGCGCGGCGTGTACACGCGCCCAACGGTGGATCGCGTGTACACGCCGCGCGAGGCCACGCGGCGCATCGTCGGCTGGGTGGATGACACCGGCGAGGCGCGCGCCGGTCTCGAGTTGGCGCTCGACTCGCTCTTGCGAGGCGTCGATGGACACGCGGTGATCGCGCGCGACGCGCACGGCCGGCGGTTTGATTCGCCGGCCGACAGCGACGTCGCACCGGAGTCGGGCGACGCGGTGCAGCTCACGATCAATCAGGAGCTGCAGGAGATCTCGGTGCGCGCGCTGTCGGATGCGATCGACAAAATGGGCGCGACGGGTGGCGACATCGTGATTCTCGATCCGGAGGACGGCGAGATCCGCGCGATGGCGAGCGACCGCGTTGGGCAGCCGAGCTTCGGGAATCCCGCCATCAGTGAGCCGTTCGAGCCGGGATCGACCGTGAAACCATTGTTCGCGGCGGAGCTGCTGCAGCGCGGTCTGGCGCATCCGAGCGACACGGTGAACACCGAGAACGGCGTCTACACGATCGAAGGCCGCACGATCCACGACGAGGAGCCGAAGCCGCGACTCACACTCGCGCAGGCGATCGAGTACTCGAGCAACATCGCCATGGTGAAGTTCGTCTCCCGCCTAACGCCACGGCAGGAGTTCGAGACGCTGCGCGACTACGGCTTCGGCATGCCCACGGGCGTGCCGGTTCCCGGCGAAGCATCGGGGATTTTGTACCCGCCGTCGGACTGGTCGAAGCAGTCGCCGGCGTCGATGGCGATCGGCTACGAGGTGGCGGTGACGCCGCTGCAATTGGCCGCGGCGTACGGTGCGATCGCCAACGGAGGCGATCTGTTGGAGCCGGCGTTGATCAAGGAGATCCGCTCGCGCGACGGGACCATCCTCTACCGTCACGATCGCCGAGTCGTTAGGCATCTGTTCTCGCCGCAGGTTGCGGCGACGGTGCGCAAAATGATGATCGGCGTGGTGCAGGGCGGCACGAGCACCGAAGCGCAGCTGGCGCGTTTCACGCTTGCCGGCAAGAGCGGCACGGCGCGCCGCGGCGCGACCAAGCACGGCTATACCGCCGGCCACTACACCGCGTCGTTCATCGGCCTCTTCCCGGCGGACAAACCCCTGTACGTGATCATCGTGAAGCTCGACGATCCCAAGTCCACCATTTACGGCGGGAAGGCGGCGGCGCCGGTGTCCAAGATCGTGTTGCAGGCCGCGATCGCCTCGCGGGATGCGGCGCTCGATCGGAGCGCGCTGGCGTCGAGCGAGTCGTTGTCGAAGATCGAGGATACCACGGTCTCGTCGGCGGGCGAGGTGGCGTCGCGGACGGATGCGGCGCCCGACACCGACAACACGCCGGCGGCGCCGGTGGTCGTCATGCTGCCCGCGCACGCGTCTGCCCAACGGACGCTCGCGCCGCGCGCGGTGCCCGACGTGCGCGGCCTCACGGTGCGCGCGGCGGTGTACGCGCTGCACCACGCGGGGTTCCGCGTGCAGGCGAGCGGCGCCGGCGTGGCGCAGAGCACGATGCCTAACGCAGGAGTCGTGATGGGCGCGGGGTCGCTCATCCACCTGGTGGCCGCGCCGTGATGCCGTTCGAGTCGGCCAAAGTGGCGGCAGCGCTGCGCAACGCCGGCCTGTTGTTGGCGACGCGCGGCGAGCTGCCGGCAGAGCTGAGCGATGTGAGCGACGACAGCCGGCATGTCCAAGCGGGCTCGCTGTTCATCGCCGTGAAAGGTTCGGAGCGCGACGGCCACGATTTCCTGCCGCAGGCTCAGGCCTTGGGCGCCGGCGCGGCCATCGTCGAAGATCGCGCGCGCACCGATCTCCCGGCCCTCGTGGTGCGCGATGGGCGGCGCGCCGCCGCGATAGCGGCGGCCGCCGCGTTCGACTCGCCGGCGCAGTCCCTGCGGCTCGTCGCGGTGACCGGCACCAACGGCAAGACCACCACGGTGCACATTCTGCGGCACCTGCTCGACGGCCACGGCGGCAAGAGCGCGTCGATCGGCACGTTAGGCGTGCTCGTGGGCAGCGCCGGCTCTCCGTTAGGCTTAGGCGGCGACGCCGGCCTCACCACGCCGGGCCCCGTCGAGCTGCAACGGACGCTCCGCGCGCTCGTCGGCGCCGGCGTGCGCTCCGTGGCCATGGAGGTGTCGTCGCACAGCCTCGACCAGCGGCGCGTCGACGGCCTGGTGTTCGAGTCGGCCATCTTCACGAACCTCACCCGCGACCACCTCGACTACCACGGCACCATGGAGGCGTACTTCGACGCCAAAGCGCGCCTGGTGTCGTACCTGGCGCCGCGCGGCGTGGCGATCGTGAACATCGACGACGCGGCGTGGGCCAAGCTGCCCCCCGCGCCCCGCACGATCACGTTCGGCATGTCGGAGCGCGCGACCGTGCGCGCGGACGCCGTTCGCTACGAGCCGCGCGGCAGCGAATGGCGTCTCGTGATGGGGACGCAGCGCCACGCGCTGCACCTGCCGCTCATCGGCGGCTTCAATGTCGCGAACGCACTCGGCGCCGCGGTCGCGGCGTTCGACCTCGGGCAATCGCTGTCGGAGGTCGCCTCGCGATTGCGCACCGTGCCGCAAGTACCGGGGCGCCTCGAGATCATCCACGAACATCCCACCGTGCTGCGCGACTACGCGCACACGCCTGACGCGATCGAGCGCGCCATTGCCGCGGTGCGTCCGTTCACGCGCAAGCGATTGTTCGTCGTGTTCGGATGCGGCGGCGACCGCGATCGCGGCAAGCGGCCGCAGATGGGGAACATCGCCGAGCGCGCCGCCGACTGGGTCATCCTCACGAGCGACAATCCGCGCACCGAGGATCCCGAGGAAATCCTGGACGACATCGAGCGCGGCATGCGGAAGACGAACCACGAGCGCATCGAGGAGCGCGACCTGGCGATCCTCCAGGCGTTGGAGAAAGCCGATCCGCGCGACGATGTGATTTTGCTCGCAGGAAAAGGACACGAGACGTATCAAATTCGCGGCACGATGAAACATCCCTTCGACGAAAAGGTGGTCGTGGCGGAGCTCACGGGCAGGATGCGGTGACGGACAGCCGGGCGGCATCGCTCAGCAATACCGGCGCGGCGCCGTACGGTCGTGAGCGGGAGGGAGGGGAATCGTTCTGGACGCGCGATCGGGTAGCCCAGGCGCTTGCCTCGTGCGCGACGAGCGCGCTCCCGCGCGGCACGGCGCCGCTGTCGGGCGTGAGCACCGACACGCGCAGCATTGCGCCAGGCTCGCTCTTCGTGGCGCTTGCCGGCGAGCACTTCGACGCGCACGAGTTCCTGCACGACGCGGTCACGGGAGGCGCCGGCGCAGTGGTGGTGTCGCGTCCGAGTGCCGCGGCCAAACTCGGCGTCCCGGTGTACGTGGTGTCGGACACGCTGGTTGCGTTAGGCGTGCTCGCCAACTACCGGCGCCGGGCGTGGGGTCCGCGCGGACCCGTGATCGCGATCGCCGGCTCCAACGGCAAGACCACCACCAAAGAGCTCACGCGCTCGGCGCTGGCGAGCCGCCTCGAGGTGCACGCGACGTCGGGGAATCTGAACAACCTGGTGGGCGTGCCGCTCACCCTGCTCGCGCTCCCCGACGGCGCCGACGTGGCGGTGGTCGAGTTGGGCATGAACGTACCCGGCGAGATGGCGCGCTTGCGCGCGATCGCCGAGCCCACGATCACCGTGATCACGTGCATCGCGGAAGAACACCTCGAGGGCTTGGGGAGTCTCGAGGGCGTGATGCGCGAAGAGTCGATTGCGCTCGACGGCGCGCAGATCGGCGTGGTGCCGGCGTCGCAGCCGGAGATTGCCGCGGTCGCGCGCGGCAAAGTGAAACGCGTGGTGACGGCGGGGCTCGGCGAAGGCGATGTGTGCGCGAGCCATTGGGGGACGTCGGGCGAGGGTCGCGCGTGGCTCGAGCTCGAGGGCGTCACGGTGCGGCCGCCGGTGCCGGGTGCGCACAACCTGCGCAACGCGATGCTGGCGATGGCCGTGGCGCGCGAGTGCGGCATCCCGGCCGCCCAAGCGGCGCGCGGCATCGAGGCCGCGGTGATCCCGCCCATGCGCATGGCCTGGCAATCGTTAGGCAATGCGACGCTGATCAACGACGCGTACAACGCGAGCCCGGCGTCCATGCGCGCATCACTGGACGTGCTGGCCGGTTTGGAAGGCGCGCGCCAACGCGTGGCGGTGCTGGGCACGATGCGCGAGCTGGGGACGCACGCTTCGCGTCTGCACGACGAGATCGCGCGCTATGCGCTCGGCACCCGCATCGATGTGATTGCCGCCATCGGCGAGATGGCGACGGCCCTCCGCGCCGCGGCGCCTAACGACCAGCGGCTCGTGCTGGCCGACGACCTCGATGCGCTGTGGCCGCGCCTCGAGCCGCGGCTCGCGCGCGATGCCATCGTTCTGCTCAAGGCCTCGCGCGGCGTGCGCCTCGAGCGACTCGTCCCGCTTCTCACCGCTTGGGCGATGCCATAGTGCTCTACCATTTTCTCACCCAATACGTCAATTCCTGCCGCGCCTGCGGCGTGTTCAATCTCTTCACGTATATCAGCTTCCGATCGGTTGGCGCGGCGCTCACCGGATTCGTGGTGGCGATTTTGATCGGCAAGCCGATCATCGTGCGGCTGCGCGCGATGAAAGTGCGGCAGGTGGTGCGGCAGGGCACGCCGGAGACGCACAAAGGCAAGGGCAACACGCCGACGATGGGCGGGCTGATCGTGATCATCGGGGCGGTGGTGCCCACGTTGCTCTGGGCACGTCTCGACAACCGCTATGTGTGGATCGCGCTGCTCGTGACCGTGTGGATGGGGGCGATCGGCTTTCTGGATGACTACCTCAAGCTCAAGCAGAAGCGGGAAGGGCAGGCCAACGTGGGGCTCGTGGAGCGATACAAGCTCGCGGGGCAGATCGTGATCGGTGTCGGGTTAGGCATCTGGCTCTGGAAAGCGCCCTTGTCCACGCTGCCGGGCGCGTCCACGACGCTGCCGTTCTACAAGTACGTGCTGTTGGTGCCGATGGCGGCGGGACTGGCGTGGCTGTACGTGCCGTGGGTGGCGTTCGTGCTCACGGGCGCGAGCAACGCGGTGAATCTCACCGATGGGCTGGACGGGCTCGCGACCGGCCTCACGGCGATCGCGGCGGCGACGTTCGCGATCTTCGCGTACGTGATCGGGCGCATCGACACCAGCGAATACCTGCGCATCTTCTACTTGCGTGGCGCAGGGGAGCTCACCGTGTTCTGCTCGACGTTGTTCGGCGCGCTCATCGGCTTTCTGTGGTACAACACGCACCCGGCCGAAGTGTTCATGGGCGACACGGGGTCGCTCGCGCTCGGCGGTGCGTTAGGCGCGATCGCGATCCTGCTCAAGAGCGAATTCCTGCTGCTGCTCATCGGCGGCGTGTTCGTGGCCGAGACCGCATCGGTGATCGTGCAGCGGTCGGTGTTCAAGCACCGCAAGCGGAAGTACGGGCTCGACTACGCGAAGGCGCACCGCGTGTTTCGACGAGCGCCGCTGCACCACCACTTCGAGCTGAGCGGGTGGACGGAGACGCAGGTGGTGGTGCGCTTCTGGATCCTCGGCATCTTCTGCGCGTTTGTGGCGCTCACGACGCTCAAGATTCGATGATTCCGCGCGCGTGGCGGCAGGGTGAGATCGCGGTGGTGGGCCTGGGGGCGAGCGGGCGCGCCGTCACCGAGCTGTTGCTGCGCGACGGGCTGCGGGTGTACGCGTCGGATGCCGCGTCGTCGGACGGCGCGGCGCGGGCGGCGGCCGCGCTGGGCCGGTTAGGCGCGTCGGTCGAGACG
>DATEKK010000209.1:0-11420 GCA_035277485.1 Gemmatimonadaceae bacterium | reverse complement strand
CCCAAGCGCGACATTCTCACGTACGAGGAGATCACGTCGATCGTCGCGCAGCTCGCACCGTTAGGCTTGCGACGCTTGCGCATCACCGGTGGCGAACCGACGATTCGGCCCGATCTCGTGTCGCTCGTGCGCATGCTGCGCGCGGTGCCGGGGATCGAGGACATCGCGCTCTCGACCAACGGCGTGCGGCTGCCCGAAATGGCGCCTGCACTCGCCGACGCGGGGCTCGATCGCGTCAACATGAGCGCCGACAGTTTGCGCGACGATCGCATCGCGACGATCGCGCGCCGCAATCTCGGCTTCGATCCGCGACGCGCGGCGCAGGCCGCGGAAGACGCGGGACTCGCGCCGGTCAAGATCAACATGGTCGTGATGCGCGGCATCAACGACGATGAGCTCGAGTCATTCGCGCGTCTCACGCTCGAGCACGCGTGGCACGTGCGGTTCATCGAGCTCATGCCGGTCGGCGACATGCGCGCGCTCACATGGGACCACGTGGTGCCGAGCGATGAGATTCTGTCGAGGCTGTCAGCGTTGGGCTCGCTCGAGGCAGACGCTGGACCCGCGCGCGGCAACGGACCCGCGAAATACTATCGGTTTGCCGGCGCGCCCGGCTCCGTCGGCGTGATCACGCCAATGACGCACACGTACTGCGGCTCCTGCAACCGCGTGAGACTTACAGCCGACGGGCGATTGCGGACGTGTCTGTATGGCGATCACGAAGTGAATCTGCGCGATCCGTTGCGCGCGGGCGACGACCTCCAGCCGCTCTACGTGCAGGCGCTCGCGGAAAAGCCGCGCGAGCATCACCTGTTGCAGATGCAAGTGGGCGGATTGCGTGCGCTGTCGCAGGTTGGTGGCTAGCCATCGCGTCTGGAATGCCGACATCTACGCTCATGTTGAAACGGACAAAGCGCGGACAACTGCTCGGACAAAGCATGGACCGCTCGGCTCCGGAGATGAGAGCATCTCGACGAGTACGCCTTCGTGATTTTTTTTGACCTGCAACTGCTGCGGCAGTTCCCAAAAAGCAATACCCGCCACGAGGGTCACCCTCATCTTCGCAGCCGAGCGGTCCGTGGTTTGTCCGAGCAGTTGTCCGCGCTTTGTCCGTTTCAACATGAGCGTAGATGCCGACATTCGAGCCAGAAACTACCAAAGACCGCGACCGCCGAATAGTTTTCGGCGGTTGTTTTGTATTCCCATTCATTGCACGCACAACACGCACATCAAGAGCGACATGGTCGAGAAGATCACGGTTGTCGGGGCGGGGAACGTGGGCGCGACCACGGCCCAACGGTTGGCGGAGAAAGAGCTCGCGCGAAAAGTGGTGATGGTCGACGTCGTCGACGGCGTCCCACAAGGCAAAGGCCTGGACCAATGGGAGTCGGCGCCCATCGAGTGCTTCGATGCGCGCGTGATCGGCACCAACGACTACGCGGCGAGCGCGGGATCCGACATCGTGGTCGTCACGGCGGGCATCGCACGCAAGCCGGGCATGTCGCGCGACGATCTGCTCAACACCAACGCGGGCATCGTGAAGCAGGTGTCGGAGCAGATCAAAGCCACGTCGCCTAACGCGATCGTGATCATGGTCTCGAACCCGCTCGACGTGATGGCCTACGTCGCGCTCAAGGTGACGGGCTTCCCGCGGCGCCGCGTGATCGGCATGGCGGGCGTGCTCGACACGGCGCGCTACCGCGCGTTCCTCGCCGAGGCGCTCGACGTTTCGGTGCGCGACATTCAGGCGATGGTGTTGGGCGGCCACGGCGACACGATGGTGCCGCTCATCTCGTACACCACCGTCAGCGGGATTCCGGTGACGCAGCTGCTCGATCGCGCAAAGCTCGACGCGATCGTCGACCGCACGCGCACCGGCGGCGCCGAAATCGTGAAGTACCTCAAGACCGGCTCCGCGTATTACGCGCCGTCGTCGGCGGCGGTGCAGATGTGCGAGGCGATCGTGCTCGACCAGAAGCGCGTGCTGCCCTGCGCGGCGTGGCTCGAGGGCGAATACGGCATGTCGGACCTCTTCCTCGGCGTCCCGTGCAAGTTAGGCCGGGGCGGCATCGAACAGATTCTCCAGGTGGAGCTCACCGGCGACGAGCGGGAGGCGCTCCGCAAGAGCGCGGACGCGGTGCGGGAGCCGATGAAAGTCGTCGGACTCTAGATGGCCGGCACGCAGACGCAGGCTTCGTTAGGCGTGGGACCCGTGCACCGGGTCCGGCTGTTCTGGCAGTCCACGGTGGGCAAGAAGATCGTCATGTCGGTCACGGGGCTCATCATGGTGGGCTTCGTGTTGCTGCACATGATCGGCAACCTGCAGGTCTTCGAGAGCGCCGCGCGCCTCAACGCCTACTCGCACTTCCTCCACCACACGATCAACGAGCTCCTGTGGCTCGTGCGGATCGTGCTGCTGGTATCCGTGGTGCTGCATATCGTCGCCGCGGTCCAGCTCACGCGCGTAGATCGCGCCGCCCGCCCGGTGGGCTACCGGAAGCGCGATCGCCAGGCGGCAACCATCGCGTCGCGCACCATGCTGTACGGCGGCATCGCGATCGCGCTGTTCGTCATCTTCCACTTGCTGCACCTCACCACGGGCACCATCCAGCCGGCGCCGTACCTGCCGGGCGACGTGTACGCCAACGTCGTGAACGGATTCCGCGTGTGGTGGGTGACGCTGATCTACGTGCTCGCGATGATTGCGTTAGGCTTGCACATCTTTCACGGCGCCTGGAGCTCGATCCGGACGTTGGGCCTGAGCCGGCCCAAATCGGACCCGATGCGCCGCCCGGTGGCGACGCTCGTCGCCGTCCTGCTGTGGGCGGGATTCTCGGTCGTGCCCCTGGCGGTGTTCTTCGGGTGGGTGCGATGAGCGCACATCTCGATGCGCGGGTCCCCGACGGGCCGATCGCCGAAAAGTGGGACCGGCACAAGTTCGAGATGAAGCTGGTCAACCCGGCGAACAAACGAAAGCACACCGTGCTCGTGGTGGGATCCGGACTCGCCGGTGCGTCGGCCGCCGCCTCGCTCGCCGAGCTCGGCTACCAGGTGAAGTGCTTTTGCTTTCAGGACTCGCCACGCCGCGCGCACAGCATCGCCGCACAAGGCGGCATCAACGCAGCCAAGAATTACCAGAACGACGGCGACTCGATCTACCGGCTCTTCTACGACACGGTGAAGGGCGGAGACTTCCGCTCGCGCGAAGCGAACGTGTACCGCCTGGCGCAGATGAGTCTCAACATCATCGACCAGTGCGTGGCGCAGGGCGTCCCGTTCGCGCGCGAGTACGGCGGCCTGCTCGCGAACCGGTCGTTCGGCGGGGCGCAGGTGTCGCGCACCTTTTACGCGCGTGGACAGACGGGCCAGCAGCTTCTGTTAGGCGCCTACCAGGCCCTCGAACGCCAGGTCGGACTCGGCCGCCTGACGATGTATCCGCGCACCGAAATGTTGGACCTGGTGCTCGTGGACGGCCGGGCGCGCGGCATCGTAGTGCGCGATCTCGTGACCGGGGCGGTGACATCGCACGCCGCGGACGTCGTCGTGCTGGCCACCGGCGGATACGGAAACGTGTTCTATCTCTCGACCAACGCGAAGGGCTCCAACTGCACGGCGATCTGGCGCGCGTACAAGCGCGGCGCCGGCTTCGCCAATCCGTGCTTCACGCAGATCCACCCCACCTGCATTCCGCAGAGCGGCGAGCACCAGTCGAAGCTCACGCTCATGAGCGAGTCGCTGCGCAACGACGGCCGCGTGTGGGTGCCCAAACAGAAGGGCGACACGCGTCCGCCTAACCAGATTCCCGAGGGCGAGCGCGACTATTACCTGGAGCGCAAGTACCCGAGCTTCGGCAACCTCTCGCCCCGCGACATCGCGTCGCGTGCGGCCAAGGAAGTGTGCGACGAGGGCCGCGGCGTCGGACCGGGTGGCCGCGGCGTGTACCTCGACTTCGCGGACGCCATCAAGCGGTTAGGCGAGCACACCATCCGCGAGCGGTACGGCAACCTGTTCGAGATGTACGAGCGCATCACGGCCGAGAACCCGTACACGGTGCCGATGCGCATCTACCCCGCCGTGCATTACACGATGGGCGGGCTCTGGGTCGATTACAACTTGATGAGCACGATCCCGGGTCTGCACGTGGCGGGCGAGGCGAACTTCTCGGACCACGGCGCCAACCGGTTGGGCGCGAGCGCGCTCATGCAAGGACTGGCCGACGGGTACTTCGTGATCCCATACACGGTGGGCGACTACATCGGGTCGACCAAACTCGAACGAGTGGACGAATCGCACGCGGCGTTCAAGGACGCGGAGCGCGGCGTGTCGCAGCGCACCGCCAAACTGCTCGCGATCGACGGCACGCGCACGGTGGACTCGTTCCACCGCGAGTTAGGCAAGATCATGTGGGATTACTGTGGAATGGCCCGCACCGAGAAGGGCCTCAGGTACGCGCTCGAGACGATCCCGCAGATCCGCGACGAATTCTGGCGCAACGTGGACGTCCCGGGCAGCGCGGCGGAGCTCAACCAGGCGCTCGAGAAGGCCGGCCGCGTGGCGGACTTCCTCGAGTTAGGCGAATTGATCTGTCGCGACGCGCTCGAGCGCCGCGAGTCCTGCGGCGCGCACTTCCGCGAGGAATTTCAGACGCCGGACGGCGAAGCCCTGCGGGACGACGAGCACTTCGCGCACGTGGCGGTCTGGCAGTACCGCGGCGAGAACCAGACGCCCGAGCGCCTCGAGGAGCCGCTCGAGTTCGAGAACGTCCACCTCTCGCAGCGGAGCTACAAGTAGGGCCATGACTCGACGTCTCATGGGAGTGCGAGCGTGAAGTTCACATTGCACGTGTGGCGACAGGCGGGACCGACGGCGGTCGGCGGGTTCTCGACGTACGAGGCGACCGACATCAGCGGGGATATGTCGTTCCTCGAGATGATGGACGCGGTGAACGAGTCGCTGATCGAGCGCGGCGAGCAGCCCGTGGCCTTCGACCACGACTGCCGCGAAGGCATCTGCGGGTCGTGCGGCATGATGATCAACGGCGTGGCGCACGGCCCCATGCGCGCGACCGCGACGTGCCAGCTCTTCATGCGGCATTTCAGGGACGGCGATACGATCTACATCGAGCCGTGGCGTGCGCGCGCGTTCCCGGTGATCAAGGATCTGGTCGTCGATCGCAGCGCGTTCGACCGCGTGATCGCCGCCGGCGGCTTCATCACCGCCCCCACGGGCGGCGCGCGCGACGCGAACAACATCCTCGTCGCCAAGTCCGACGCCGACGACGCGATGGATGCGGCCGCGTGCATCGGCTGCGGCGCGTGCGTCGCCGCCTGTCCTAACGGATCGGCCTCGCTCTTCGCCGGCGCGAAGATCTCACACCTGGGCGTGCTCCCGCAGGGCCAATCCGAGCGGCGCCAGCGCGTGCTGCGCATGATCGCGCAGATGGACGAGGAAGCCTTCGGCGGCTGCACGTGGCACGGTGAGTGTCACGAAGCCTGCCCCAAAGCCATCAGCCTCGACGTGATCGCCCGCATGAACGGCGACTACCTCCGCGCGCTCTGGACCAAACAAGAAGAAAAACAGGAGACGGGCGCCAGCTAACGAAGGGCGGGCATCTACGCTCATGAAGTAACGGACAAAGCACGGACAAACCTGGCAAGCACGGACGAAAAAAAAAGAGGAAAACCAAAGACGATTGTCGAATAGTACCCGTCCGTGCCTTGCCAGGTTTGTCCGTGCTTTGTCCGTTTCCTCATGAGCGTAGATGGCAGCCAAACGTCAGATCTTCGGCAACGTCACTCCGTGCTGTCCCTGGTACTTGCCCTTCTTGTCTTTGTACGACGTCTCGGGCGGCTCGTCGCCCTCGAAGAACACCACCTGCGCAATGCCTTCGTTGGCGTAGATGCGCGCGGGGAGCGGCGTGGTGTTCGAGATCTCCAGCGTCACGAAGCCTTCCCACTCCGGCTCGAACGGTGTGACGTTCGTGATGATGCCGCACCGCGCGTACGTCGACTTGCCCAGCGTCAGCGTTAGGACGTTGCGCGGAATGCGGAAATACTCTACCGACCGCGCGAGCGCAAAACTGTTGGGCGGCACGATGCACACGTCACCCTCGAACTCGACGAACGATTTCGGATCGAAGTTCTTGGGGTCCACGATCGAGTTCAGCACGTTGGTGAAAATCCGGAACTCGCGCGCCACCCGCATGTCGTAGCCGTAAGAGCTGACGCCGAACGAGATCACGCCCTGGCGCATCTGACGGTCCTCGAACGGCTCGATCATGTGGTGTTCGAGCGCCATGCGGCGAATCCAGCGATCACTCTTGAGCGACATGGTCGGGCGACGGGCGGAGGGTTGAGACAACCGGCGGCGGGCGGCGGGCAATGTATGTGTGTCGCTATGAGTTCGCTACGTTGACACTCGGCGCGACGTCGCGATAAGTTTCGCCTGTTGGACAACGTGAAAAATTTCACGAGCTGGGAGCCGGATGGGACGAGACTACTTTCCGATTCTTTTGCTGGTCGGCTTCGTCGCGGCAAACGCGGTGATGATGCTCGTCGTCTCCCACCTCACACTCAGGCCGCGTCCAACACCCGAAAAACAGACCCCGTACGAGTCCGGAATGCCGCCGCTGGGCGATGCCCGCGACCGCTTCTCCGTCAAGTTCTACATGGTCGCGATGCTCTTCATCGTCTTCGACATCGAGACCGTCTTCCTCATTCCGTGGGGAGCTTCGTTCCGCCAATTGTCGTGCGGCGTTCCACTCGCCAACGGCGTCTGTCCGGCCGGCCAAGTCTCGTTCTTCGGATTCGGTGAAATGATCGTGTTCATCGCGATCCTCGCCGTCGGCCTCGCCTATGTGTGGAAAAAAGGAGCGCTCCAATGGGATTGACCGCTCGTCCCGCGGATAATCTCGCTCGGACCGACACGACACCTGGATCGGGCGAAAGCTGGGTCGCCACCCGGCTCGACTTCCTGGTCAACTGGGGTCGCGCGGGATCGCTGTGGCCCATGCCCTTCGGCACCGCGTGCTGCGCCATCGAATTCATGGCGACCGCCGCGAGCCGCTTCGACCTCGCACGCTTCGGCATGGAGCGCATGAGCTTCTCGCCGCGCCAAGCCGATGTGCTCATCTGTGCCGGACGCGTGCCGTTCAAGCTCGCCCCCGTGCTGCGCCGCATCTGGCAGCAGATGCCGCAACCCAAGTGGTGCATCTCCATGGGCGCGTGCGCATCCTCCGGCGGCATGTTCGACAACTACGCGGTGGTGCAGGGCATCGATACCATTATTCCTGTAGACGTCTATGTACCGGGGTGCCCGCCGCGCCCCGAAGGATTGCTGTACGGGATCCTCATGCTCCAGGAGAAGGTGAAGCGCGAGCGCTTGTCCGACACATCGCTCCGCAACGAAATGGATCCCGACCCCAAGAGCGGTTTGTACATCCCGCCGCAAGCCATCGACGAGCTGTCCGAACCGTTCGGGAACTCCGTGCATCAAACGCGGTCCGGGTTGTGAGCGCCCCGTTTCCAGTGGTCATCCCCGGCAGCGCCGCGCCCGACGCACCCGCGCCGGCGACGCCTCGTAACCTGCCTAACCGTGGCGGCGCCGCGAATCCGAGCGCCGATGCGCTGCGCACCACGTTCCAGGGCGGCATCGTCCGCGTCGAGGTGATCTGGGGCGAGACCAACGTGTACGTCGACCGCGCGCGGTTGTTCGACGTCGTGCAATGGCTGCACGACGATCCGTCGCAGCGCTACGACTACCTGTCGGACGTGACCGCGGTCGAGTATCGCGACCCCGAGCAGCCGCTCGAAGTCGTGTGGCACCTGCGTTCGCTACCGTATCGCCGGTTTCTGCGGCTCAAGGTCGAGCTCGCGCGCGATGGCAAGACGCCGCTCGAAGTGCCCAGCGTGTGGAGCATCTACAAGGGCGCCGATTGGCTCGAGCGCGAGTGCTACGACATGTTCGGCATTCGCTTCGTTGGGCATCCCGATCTGCGCCGCATCTTGATGTGGGAGCAGTACCGCGAAGGATTCCCGCTCCGCAAAGACTTCCCTCTGCGCGGCCGCTTCAGCCGCGCCGAGCAACTGCGCCAGGCGCTGGCCGCCAATCCGGAGGCGCGCTACTCGATGGAGGAGCTCACCGTCGCGCAGGCGTTCGAGGACCTGCCCGAGGCCATGCGCAAGCGCCTGAAGGGCGGCGAGCGCACGGGAGAGTAGCATGACCACCAAACGCACCGTCGACGTCGCGATCGGGACCTCGGGTCTCGACGAGCAGGGACGCCCGCGCCGGGCGCCGCTCACCGTGAACGAGGGCGGCACCGTCACCACGTTGGAGCCGCCGCCCGCGCTCGAGGACGCCCTCGAGCTCGAGGGCGAGCACATGCTGATCAACATCGGACCGCAACACCCGGCCACGCACGGCGTGTTGCGCCTGGTGCTCGAGCTGGATGGCGAGACGGTCGTGCGGTGCATCCCGCACATCGGCTATCTGCATTGCGGCTTCGAGAAGATCGGCGAGTACCGCCAGTACAACCAGGTGATCCCGTGGACCGATCGCGAGGACTACCTCAACTCGATCGGCAACAACGTCGCGTTCGCGTTAGGCGCAGAGCGGCTGTTCGGGATCGAGATCACGCCGCGGTGCACCGTGCTCCGTGTGATCGCGATGGAGCTGTCGCGCATCATCTCGCACCTCGTGTGGTTGGGCACCACCTGCATCGACATCGGCGCCTTCACGCCCTTCCTGTGGGCGTTCGAGCAACGCGAGCGCGTGTACGAGCTGCTCGAGCGGTGGGTGGGCGCGAGACTCACCACGAGCGCCACGCGCGTGGGCGGCATGGCCGCCGACATCCCGGCCGGCTGGATGGACCAGCTCCAGCACTTCATCAAGACCTTCCCCAAAACGGTCGACGAGATCGACCGCGTGCTCACCACCAACGGCATCTGGGTGGGGCGCACGGTTGGGTTAGGCGTGATGACGGGCGACGAAGCGGTGAATTACGGGCTGTCGGGTCCCATGCTGCGCGCCTCCGGCGTCGCGTTCGATGTGCGGCGCGACTTCCCGTACCTCGACTACGAGACGTACGACTTCGAGGTGCCCGTCGGCACGCACGGCGACGTGTACGACCGCTACCTGGTGCGCATGGAAGAGCTCCGGCAGTCGACGCGCATCCTCGGGCAGGCCGCGGCGCGGCTTCCCGATGGTCCGGTCAACAGCGACGACCACCGCGTGGTGCTGCCGCCCAAGAGCAAAGCCATGAGCGACATGGAGTCCATGATCCACCACTTCAAGCAAGTGATGGAAGGGCCCCGTCCTCCGTTAGGCGAATCGTACGTCGCGGTGGAGAGCCCCAAGGGCGAGAAGGGTTACTACATGGTGTCCGACGGCACCGCCAAGCCCGTCCGGTGGCGCATCCGGCCGCCGTCGTTCCTCAATCTGTCGGCCATCGGCAAGATGGTCGAAGGCCACCTGCTGTCCGACGTCATCGCGATCAACGCGAGCATCGATATCGTCATGGGAGAAATCGATCGGTGAAGGTGCACGAAGTCGGTGGAGGACGTCCGGGCGGCGACACGTCGCACGCCGAACACGAGCGCGCCCCGTACACGCCGGTCTTCGCCGGCGACGCGAAGCGCGAGCTCGACGAGCTGCTCACCCGCTACCCGAACAAGATGGCGGCGCTCCTGCCCGCGCTCTGGATCGTGCAGCACGAACGCGGGTGGGTGTCGGACGACGCGATGGCCGAAGTCGCGCAACTGCTCGACCTCACGCCCGCGTACGTGAAGGGCGTCGTCACGTTCTACACGATGTACCACCAGCACCCGGTCGGGAAATACTTCATCCAGGTGTGTACCACATCGCCCTGCGGCGCCTGCGGCGCCGAGAAGGTGGTGGACGCCTTTCTCAAGCACACGCGCTGCGGTGAGTTAGGCGCGACGTCCGCCGACGGCCGCTACACCGTGATCGAAGTCGAATGCCTCGGCGCCTGCGGCTTCGCGACGCCGGTGATGGTCAACGAAGAATTCATCGAGTCGGTGACGCCCGAGCGCGTCCCGCAGATCCTCAGCCAGTATCAGTAATGGGCTTTCCACATGCGCCGCACGCCAAAGAGACGCCGGTCCTCTCGCAGTACTTCGGCGACCCGGCGGCGCGGACGGTCGCGGGCTGGAAGCAGCGCGGCGGATACGTCGCGCTCGAGAAAGCGTTAGGCATGTCGCCCGCCGACATCGTGAACGTCGTGAAAGAATCCGGCCTCCGCGGTCGCGGCGGCGCCGGATTCCCCACCGGCCTCAAGTGGTCGTTCATGAAACCCGGCGACGGCAAGCCGCACTACCTGTGCGTCAACGCCGACGAGTCCGAGCCGGGCACGTTCAAGGACCGCGAGATCATGCGGTGGACGCCGCACGCGCTCATCGAAGGATCGGCGATCGCGTCCCACGCCATGGGCGCCGAGACGTGCTACATCTACATCCGCGGCGAATTCACCGAACCGCTCAAAATGATGAACGCGGCGGTGAAGGAAGCGTATGCCGCCGGCTTGGTCGGGCCTAACGCAATGGGCACCGGCAAGCGCATCGACGTGCACGTGCACAAGGGCGCGGGCGCGTACATCTGCGGCGAAGAAACCGCGCTCATGAATTCGCTCGAGGGCAAGCGCGGCAATCCGCGCATCAAGCCGCCCTTCCCGGCGGTGGCCGGCGTGTTCGGCATGCCCACCACGATCAATAACGTGGAGACGCTCGCCGCCGTGCCGCACATCATGAATCGCGGCGCCGCATGGTACAAAGGCATGTCGCACTCGAACCCGAAGAGCACAGGCACGAAGCTCTTCTCGGTGTGCGGGAACGTCGCGAAGCCCGGCAACTACGAGGTCGAGATGGGATTTCCGTTCAAGGATTTCCTCTACGATCTCTGCGGTGGTCCGACGCCCGGCCGGCGCTTCAAGGCCGTCGTGCCGGGCGGATCATCGGTGCCCATCCAGACCATGGAAGAGGCCGAAGCCACGCTCATGGACTACGAGGGCTTCGTCGCGCAGGGCTCGATGCTCGGTTCCGGCGGCGTCATCGTGTTCGACGATGCGCAGTGCATGGTGAAGCACATCGCCCGGTTCGCCAGATTCTACGCGCACGAGAGCTGCGCGCAGTGTACGCAATGCCGCGAAGGCACGGCGTGGTGCACGCGCATTCTCGAGCGCATCGAGCGCGGACTCGGTACAATGGAAGATCTCGACACGCTGCTCGACCTCTCCGAGCAGATGACGGCCAAGACGATCTGCGTGCTCAGCGATTCGTGCGCAGCACCGATCGTGTCCGGCATCCACAAGTTCCGGAGTGAGTTCGAGGCACACATCACTGGGAAACGGTGCCCCATGGGCGCTACGGCGGCGGCCTGATGGCAGACGCGCAACAAGTCTCACTCAC
>DATEKK010000208.1:0-32738 GCA_035277485.1 Gemmatimonadaceae bacterium | reverse complement strand
TCATCCAGGCGGTGGCCGCCCGCAAACGTCATCGTCCGCGCAACGATCGATTCGCGCGACATCCGCTCCGCCTGCTCCGCGATCGCCGCGCTCGTCACGAGACCATCCTCGGTGCCGACCACGATCACGATCTCGGTGCCGGGTGCGCTCGCGGGCGGCGCGAGCGCTGCCAAGTCGAGATCGTGCGGAATCAACCCGCCCCAGATGATCAGCCGATCGGTTACGATCTGACCCTTCGTCACCCAGCGACACGCGGTCGCCACACCCTGCGAGAAACCCAGCGTCACCACCCGCGGAAGCTTGCCGCCAATGTCGCGCCGAATCTGATCCGCGAGCGCGTCCAGGTATTCGATGTAGTCGTCGATCTCGCTCAATCGATCCTCGCGCGTCATCCACGACGCGCCGACCGGCGAGTGCATGTGGCTCGCCGCCACCGTGTCGAAATAGAAACGCGAGAGCGCCTCGGGCGCGACAATCAGCCGGCGACCATCGTCCAGCACCTCGAAGTGCCGCAGGAAGCGCGCGGCGAGCTGGCCGTAGCCGTGCAACACGAACCACACTTCGCTCGGCGCACGCTGCGGGTCGCCCAGGGTGTAAAAACGGGCGGTTCGCCCGACGGGAAGGTGATGCTCGCGCATCATGAGCCAAGACTGCCCGAGCGGCCCGCCGTCGTCAATGGCGGGCACGGCCGGTCACCCGATTTTTGTGTCGCGTCCTCGATCAGTTGAGCGAGCCGAAGTGGACCAGCTCGATGTCGCCGCGCGCCAAGCGCTCCCGAACGGCCGGCGACGTGAGCGCGGCCAGCTCGTTCTCGCGCTGCCACGTGTAGTTGTCCATCGAAGCGAGCTCGGCGTCACTATGGCCGGGGTGCACCATGAGCTCGGTCGTGCCCGGGGCGAGGTTGTCGAACGCACGAAGCAGGTTGCGCTCGACGTCGCGGCCACCCTGCAGCGAGATACCCATGAAATGATCCGGGTATTTGATTGGCGATGCGTTTCGCCGAATCGCTGCCCAACTGAGCGCCACGAGCACGTTGGTCGCGAGCCGCGACGGCTCGAGCGGCGTGTTGCGAAACGACTCGGCGGGCCAGCGCATCGCACGAATGCCCGCTCGCACCGCCGCAGCCGCGATCGGGTGCCAGAGCGCGGGAATCGCATGCGTATGCATGTGGCTGTCCACGTGTGTGATGGTCACGCCGGCCCCGCGCACCGCGGCGATCTGCGCTTCGCATTCCGCACCGACTTCGTCCGGATCGATGCGCCCGGCGAACGCACGCCTAACGAGCGCCGGCAGCGCATGGAACGCCCCCGTGCGCTCGTCCACGAGCGTGCGCACGCGCGCGAGCGGCCGGCCCTGCACGAGATTGATGTGTACGCCCACGCCGAGCGTCGCATCGCCGTTGCGCACGGCGCGGACGGCGTCACCGAAGGCCGGCATGTTCGCGAGCAGCGTGGTGGAGGACACCGCGCCGGCGCGATGCGCCTCGAGGATGCCAGTCGTCACGCCTCGTGTGTAACCGAAATCGTCCGCGTTGATGATCAGGCGATGCGCGTCAGTCGTAGCGCCTCCGCCACTCGTTCGTGCGGATGCGCGCGAGGTCGCGCGCCATGTCGGCGGCGTCCTTCACGAAGCGCACGGTGGTGGGCTCTTCGTCGTAGCGGAAGTTGACGGCGACTTGCTGAATGGTCAGGCCGAATTTGCGCGCGATGAACAGGGCTTCCACGTCGAAGCCGAACCGCGGAATCGTGACGCGCGGAAAGACAACCTCGGCCGCGGCGGCGGTAAATCCCTTGAGACCGGCCTGCGTATCGCGAACGCGCGGGATCAACGTCCACCGGACGAGCGCGTTGAAGAACCGGCTCATCACGTGCCGCGTGTAGAGATACGAGAAGAAACTCGGGCTCATGAGGTAGCGCGAGTCGGGCAGCACGCGGCAGGCGACGGCGACATCGGCGCCGCGCTCCAGCGCATCGACGATCTTGTCGACCTCCGTGGTCGGATACGCGAGGTCGGCGTCGGTGAACACGCGGTAGGCGCCGCGCGCCGCGCGCATGCCGCGCGAGACGGAATACCCCTTCCCCATGTTGGTCGCGTTGTGGAGCACGCTGACGCACGGCGCTTCCATGGCGAACGCATCGAGCGCCGCGGCGACGGCGTCGTCGCTATGGTCGTCGACAAAAATCAATTCCCATGTGTACGGACGGGATCGCATGAACGCGCGCAACTGCTCCAGCGCTCCGGGCAGGTGCGCGGCGCCGTTGTACACGGGAATGATCAATGAGAGCGTCGGCGGCCGCATCGCCGAAGAGGTCTGGGAATTCACGCGCGAGCGTCTGTGAGGTGACACGCTGGTGTGAAGTCACAAATATACCGTCGCCGGACACAGCGGTGCGGCCGCGGCCGCTTCTTCGCGAAATCTTAGTCATCCTCCGGAGCACCCGTTTCCGCACCGTGTTAGGCGGGCCGCGGCGCGCGGGGCACCAGGCGCAGCGCCGATGTGCGGGGCGCATAGATGTCGGCGCGCGTGCGCGGCAGCGCGACCCGCCCGCGGGCGTCGGGCTTGGCGAACAGGACCTGTGCCAGTCCAATGCGACCGCCGGCAAACGCGTGCGCGGAGGCCGACATGTACAACCGCCACACGCGATACGCCTGTTCGCCCACGATGGCGACGGCCGCATCGCGCGCCTGTTCCAGGCGGCGCACCCAGTGACGGAGTGTCAGCGCATAGTGCTCGCGGAGCGATTCGACATCGCGCGCTTCGAGACCGGCGCGCTCCCCGCACCGGACGGCGGTTTCGAGCGGCACGAGCTCGCCGTCCGGGAAGACGTATCGCTGGATGAACGCGCCCTGGCGCCAGAGCGCGCGCTTTGCCAGCGCGACCACGCCGCCCCCGTCCTCCGCGCGCACGATGCCGTGGTTCAGGAAGAGACCGCCGGGTTTCGTTAGGCGCGCGGCCGTCCGGAAGTATTCGGGCTGGTGCGAGCGGCCGACGTGCTCGAACATCCCGACACTCACGACCTTGTCGAACTCGACACCGTCGCCGAGCTCGCGGTAGTCGCGCACTTCGACGCGGCAGCGGCCCTCGAGGCCTTCGGCGCGGATCCGCCCGCGTGCGAGCGAGGCTTGGCGCTCGCTCAACGTGATGCCGACGGCGTCGACCCCGTAGTTGCGCGCGGCGTGCCGGATGAGCCCGCCCCACCCGCATCCGATGTCGAGCAATCGCTCGCCGGGCCTGAGCCGCAACTTGCGGCACAGCAGATCCAGCTTGGCGTGTTGGGCGGCATCGATGTCTTCGGCGCCGGTGATGAAATAGGCGCACGAATAGACCATGTCGTGATCGAGCCAGAGCGAATAGAAATCGTTACCGACGTCGTAGTGCGAGCGAACGGCGGCACGATCGCGCCGGCGCGAGTGGCGCCACCCCTTGTGCGAAAGGCCCGGCCGGCGCTCGCGCGCCGGCTCGGTTGCGTGGTCACGCGGCAGTGCGAGCAGCACGCGGAGCGCGTGCAGCAATGCGCCCGGCGTCGCGACCTCGCGGCGAAGCGTGTCGCCCAACTCGACGGCCGCCTCCATGTTTCCCTCGACGTCGATGTCGCCGCGCACGTATGCCTCGCCCAAGTGCAGCTCGGATGGCGCGAGGAACGCGCGGCGGAGCGCGCCGGGTGAATGAATCACGAGCGTGAATGGCGGAGGCGGCGCATCCGCGACGATCGGCTGCTCGACGGTGCCGTCCCAATAACGTACCGCGAACGAACGGGTGTCGGGCGCGCCGAAGAGCGCGGCAACCGCGGCTTGCGCGCGGTCGCGCGTTTGGTCGCCGCCCAACGCAACGGGCGGCGTGGCGTGAGTCCAGAGTGGTGTGCGCGGTTCGACCGACACCGGCACGGGCCGAGCCGCATCACCCATCGCTCGATCGCGTCCCGCGCGCGAGCGCTCGACGCGCGTGCTCGGCTCGCGTCCGTGAACCGGCTCGCCATGCTGTTCGCGACGTTCATCCGAATTCGACTGCATCGTTCTCTCCTCCTCCCAGCACTGCTTCCGTTGGGCATCCAAGCCGTCTGGCGAGATCCGCGCAGACCATTTACCTTACCGGTCCTTTCGTCGCGCAACGCGAGACGGATCTCGTTCGTCTACGACCGGTCGCTCGAGCGTTCGCCTGTCGCATCACCCCACCTCGTTTCATGCATCGCAGCCGTCTCCGCATTGCCGCCGCGCTCGCTGTCGTCGTGTTGGGCATCGGTTCCACCGCCGGCCGGGCGCAATCGCTGCGCGGGTCCCACCAGAGTGTCCGGTACGCGTACGCGTACGCCCGTCACCACGACCTCGATCTGTACCGGAGCGCATCGGATGTGCGGCGGGCCGTTCGGGATGGCGACCTGGTGCGGTTGCGGCCCAACGGCCACTTCACGCTGCACCGCGTGAGTTTTCCGTACGTCACGCCCACCACACGGACGTTCGTCGAGCGCTTGGCCCGCCAGTACGATGAAGCATGCGGCGCGCCACTCGAGATCACCAGCGCCGTTCGCCCGACGCGGCGACAGCCCGCGAACAGCTCGCCCATGTCGGTGCATCCGGCGGGGATTGCGTTGGACTTGCACCGTCCGACGGGCCGATGCCTCACGTGGCTGCGTCACACGCTGCTGACGCTCGAATCGGAGCAGGTATTGGACGCGACGGAGGAGCATCATCCGGCGCACTTCCACGTGATCGTGTTCGGGGAGCCATACCGGCGCTATCTCGCCTCACGGTAAGCATCGGCGCATCCGCCAGGCATCCGTCGTTCTCCGCCGCCCGCGACCACAAAGAAAGTGTTTCGCGGGCATTGTGTGATGTCTCGTTGCGTCACTCGTCCCATGAAATAGATTGGGTCCCATTCAACTGCCGTCAAGTCCTCACCCCACAGGAGCGCTGTACTATGTCTCGCAAGAGCCTCGCCCCCGCGGCGCTGCTCGCCGTTTCGACGATGCTGTCGGCCTGTCATCACGCGCCACCACAAGTCGCGCAAGCGCCGGCAGCGGCGCCTGCGCCGGCGCCCGCACCGGCGACGCCGCCGGCGGATCACAGTGCGGACAGCGCACAAGCTGCGCAGGCACGCATGGCGCAGGCGCGGTCGACGATCGAGCAGCGCATTCACTTCGAGTTCGACAAATCCGACATTCAGGCCGATGACAAAGCGGTGCTGGATGCGAAGCTGCCGATTCTGCGCGCCAACCCCAACATGCGCATTCGCATCGAGGGCAACTGCGATGACCGCGGATCGGAGGAGTACAACCTGGCACTCGGCCAGCGGCGCGCGGCGGCCGCGAAGCGCTATCTCACCGATTTCGGGATCGATGCGGGCCGGATCGACATCATCTCGTACGGCCACGAGCGGCCGGTGTGCTCGCAGGATGCCGAGGACTGCTGGTCGCAGAACCGGCGCGATGACTTCGTGATCGTCGCGGGCGGCGACAACATCGTCTCGATGCGTTAGGCACGTTCGCGGCCGGCAGCCGGCCGCGCCTCGCGGCGTCCGGGCCGACCCGGGCGCCGCCCACGCCGGTTCCTCGCGGCCGGCGGGGCGTCATGTTGCGCCCGTCGTCCTCCGTGTAGTTTTCCGGAGACCGGATTCGCGAGTCGCCTATGAGCCCCGAGCCATCCGCGATCTCGCTCGCGCCGACCGCCGTGCAGCGCGAGCAGATCGTGCAACGTTTGTGCAGCCACTTCGCGAGCAACCATCTCACGATGGACGAGCTCGAGCAGCGCATCGATCGCGCGTACAAAGCGCCCTCGGTGGCCGAGCTCGATGCGCTGGTGGCGGGGCTCCCTGTGCTGGCGGAGGAACCGGTCAGCACGCCGTCGGCGACCGTCGCCCAATCGAGCGCATCGGCGTTGCCGGCGGTGCCCGAGCGCGACACCCTCATCGGCATCATGAGCGGGCACACGCGGCGAGGACCGTGGGCGCTGCCGCGGCACCTCAAGGTGTTGACGGTCATGGGCGGCATCGTGCTCGATCTGCGTGAGGCGTTCATCGCGCCGGGCGTATCGGAGATCGAGATCACCGCGCTCATGGCGGGCGTCGAGGTCTTCGTGCCCCCCGGCGTGCGCGTCGAGTGCACGGGCTCGGCGTTCATGGGTGCGTTCGAGGTGGATCAGCGATCGCAGTGGCTCGCATCCGGCGACGAGCGTGTGGTGCGCCTGACGGGGTTCGCGTTCATGGCCGGTGTCGACGTGAAGATGCGTCCGCCCAAGGGGACGCCCCAGCTGAACCGCTGAGCCGGCGTTAGGCGCGCGCAGCGAGGTCGGGGCGCAGGGCCGTCGCGCCGCGCAAATAGACGGGTCGAGGACGGCCGCGGTCGCGCCGCATCTCGACGTGCATGAGCACGCGCACGCAGCGCGCGAGGCCGGTCGGCACCGCGATTTCCGACATGCAGAGCAGCGGGATCATGTCCCAGCCCAACGCGCGCGCGGCACGCGACGGATCGGCGCTCGACAGATCGCGCGTGGTCGTGAAGATGATGCTGACGATGTCGGCGATGCCGACCTCGTTGCGGTCGACCATGGCGCGCAGGAGCTCGCAGGTGGCGTCGAGCAGCTCGGCCGGCGCATCGCGGTCGATGGTCGTGGCGCCGCGCAACGCGCGGAGGCTCAGCGCATCGCGGCCCTCGCGCGCGCGCTCCGGTGCATGGTCCACCTGTCGTCTCCGTTATCGTTAGGCCGACCGGCGTGTGCCATGCCGGCGCCCCAAGGGTTACATTCGGGAATGTCCGGCGAACGTAAGCCCGGCGCGAATTGGTCTGTCAAGCGGACGCCGGCATGGCGGCGGACGCGATCATTCTCGGGCGCGAGCGGAGCGGGGTCATGCGCATAGCGATCATTGGTGCGGGTCACGTGGGCGGGACACTGGGGCGGCGTTGGGCGGCATCGGGCACGGCGGGGCACACGGTCACGTTCGGCATCCGGCCGGGCGACGAGCTCGACGCCCAGTTAGGCGAATTCATCGACGGGTCGGGCGGTGCCGCGCGCGCGGCTTCGGTGGCGGACGCGGCGCGCGCGTCGGAGGTCGTCGCGTTCGCGGTGCCGTGGAAGGCCGCGCGCGACGCGGTGCAGTCGGCGGGCTCGCTGAGCGGCAAGATCGTGATCGATTGCACGAACCCGTTCGCGCCGGGCCTAACGGGACTCGACGTGCCCGATGGCGGATCCGGGGCCGAAGCGATGGCGTCGTGGGCGCCCGGCGCGCGGGTGGTCAAGGCGTTCAACACGACGGGCTTCAACATCATGGCGAATCCCGCGTTCCCCGAAGGGCCGGCGACGATGTTCTACTGCGGCGACGACGCCCCGGCGAAACGCACGGTGCACGGCTTGGCCGCGGAGCTCGGCTTCGATCCGATCGATGCGGGCCCGTTGGCGCGCGCGCGCGTGCTCGAGAACATGGCGCTCTTGTGGGTGAGCCTGGCGATGGGCGGCGTATCGGGCGGCGCGGAGCTGGGCCGCGACATCGCCTTTCGACTGGCGCGACGCAAATCGGCCGCGGCGTGAGGATCCGGGGCTTGACATAGGCCCCGGGGGTATCAATGCTTCGAAAGTACCCCGTGGGGGTATCGAACACCTTTCGGAGCATCGCCATGGAACGCGTCACACTGCAGATCGACGGCATGTCATGCGGCCACTGTGTGGCCGCGGTCGGGCGCGCGCTGAGCGCCGTGCCCGGCGTGAACGTGGAAGCGATCGACGTCGGGTCGGCGACGATCGCGTACGATCCACTCGCCGTGTCGCTCGACCGCATCCGCGCGGCCGTTCGGGCCGAGGGCTACGCGCCACGCGACGGGGCGCCGGGACAGGGCGCGCGATGACCGGTGCGGACATCGTCGTCATTGCGTTAGGCGTTGGCCTCGTGGCGTGGGTCGCCTGGTATTTCCGCCCGTTCTCGAGACCGTGACATGACGGCCACGATGCGACCCGCGGGCGAGACGATCACCATCCCGGTCTCGGGGATGACGTGCGCCGCCTGCTCGAGCCGCGTGCAGCGCGCGCTGGACGCGTGCCCGGGCGTGGAGCAGGCCGCGGTGAACCTCCTGTTAGGCAGCGCGACCGTCACGTTCGACCCGCAGCGCGCGAGCGCCGGCGACGTGGTGGACGCGGTCCGCGCCACCGGCTACGGCGCCGAGCTGCCCGCGCCGAGCGACGCCGGGCGCGCGGGTCACGCGATCCAGGATCACGCGCACCGCGCCGAGGCGCGCGCGCTCGCGTGGCGCGCCGGGTTCGCGCTCGCGGCCGCGCTCGTATCGATGGTGCTCTCGATGGCGTTAGGCAGCGGCGCGGCGCCGACCGGCACGTCGGTCGACCCGTTCATGCGCTGGACCATGGCGCACCTGACGCCGCTCATGGCCGCGGCGGCGCCGTGGCTCTTCGCTGTCCCCCACGCTGTGCTGCTCGGCGCGCTGATGGCGCTGACTATGGCGGTGATGGGATGGACGGGCCGGGAGTTCTACGCGCGAGCCTGGATCGCGTTCCGCCATAGAGGCGCGGACATGAACACGCTGATCGCCGTCGGGACCGGCGCCGCGTTCATCTACTCGCTCGCCGCGACGCTCGTGCCCTCGTTCTTCGCCGCGCACGGCGTGGCGACCGACGTCTACTACGAAGCGGTGACGTTCATCATCGCGCTCATCCTCCTCGGCAATGCCATCGAGGCGCGCGCGACCCAGCGCACGTCGTCGGCGCTGCACGCGTTGGCCGCGATGCAGCCTCCCTTGGCGCACGTGGTGGCCGACGGAACCGAGCGCGACATCCCGGTAGGCGATGTGCGGACCGGCGACGAGATCGTGGTGCGCCCGGGCGAGCGCATTCCGGTGGATGGCGTGGTGGTGGCGGGCCAGAGCGCCGTGGACGAGTCGATGCTCACCGGCGAGTCGATGCCCATCGAGAAACGGCCCGGCGATGCGGTGATCGGCGCGACGATCAACGGGACGGGCGCCTTCCGCTACCGTGCGACCTCGTTAGGCACAGACAGCGTGTTGGCGCGGATCGTCCGGATGGTGCGCGATGCGCAAGCGACGCGCGCCCCGATCCAGACCCTGGCCGATCGCGTGAGCGCGGTGTTCGTGCCCGTGGTGATCCAGATCGCGATCGTGACGTTCGTGGTGTGGTTCGTGGCGTTCGATGCATCGGCCGGGGGCGTCACCGCGTTCGTGCGCGCGTTCGCCGCCGCGATCGCCGTGTTGGTGATTGCGTGTCCGTGCGCGATGGGCCTTGCGGTACCGACGGCGGTGATGGTCGCGACCGGGCGCGCGGCGCAGTCAGGCCTGCTCATCAAAGGCGGCGCGGCGCTCCAGCGCGCGGGCGACGTCCGTACCATCGTGCTGGACAAGACGGGCACCGTCACCGAAGGCAGGCCTGTGGTGACCGACGTCATCGCGGTGCCCGGTGGTCGTTGGGCACCGACCGATATCGTCCGGCTCGCGGCGTCGGTGGAACGGGCGAGCGAGCATCCCGTGGCTGCCGCGATCGTCGCGCACGGCGCCGCGGCCGGGTCGCTCGCCGACGTCACGGGATTCCGCTCGATCACGGGACGCGGGGCGGAGGGCACGGTCGGCGGCGACCGCGTGTCGGTCGGGAACGCGGCACTCATGGCGGCGTCGGGCATCGGCGTGACGCCGCTGGAGGATGATGCCGCACGCCTAACGGACGATGCCAAGAGCCTGGTGTATGTCGCGGTGAGCGGAGCGCTCGCCGGCGTGATCGCGGTGGCGGACCCGGTTCGCCCGACATCGCGCGCCGCGATCGCGCGTCTGCGAGCCATGGGGCTCGACGTCGTAATGCTCACCGGCGACAACGCTCGCACCGCGAACGCCGTGGCGCGCGCCGCGGGGATCGATCGCGTCGTCGCCGGACTGCTGCCCGAGGGCAAGGTGGCGGAGATCGACCGCATCACGCGCGAGCGCGGCCACGCCGTCGCCATGGTGGGCGATGGCGTGAACGACGCGCCGGCCCTCGCGCGCGCCGACATCGGCATTGCCATCGGTTGGGGCACCGGCACCGATGTCGCAGCCGAAGCGAGCGACATCACGCTCATGCGCGGCGGCGTCGAAGCGGTGGTCACCGCCATCGCGCTCTCGCGGCGCACGATGCGAACCATGCGCGAAAACCTCGGTTGGGCATTTGCCTACAACGTGATCGGCATCCCGATCGCCGCCGGCGTGCTCTACCCGGCGTTCGGCATCCTGCTGAGTCCCGTGATCGCGAGCGCGGCCATGGCCTTCAGCTCGGTGAGCGTCGTGACCAACAGTTTGCGTCTCAAGCGCATCCATCTCGCCTAGCGCACGCCGTCATCCCCACGACTTCATTCGAGAGCATCCTCATGCCGAAGACAGCGCGGCACGTCGAACCCGATCTCAAAGCGCGCAACCTGACTCGACTGCGCCGCATCGAGGGACAAGTGCGCGGGCTGCAGCGCATGGTGGAGCAGGATCGATACTGCGCCGACATCATGACGCAGATTTCGTCGGTGCAGGAAGCGCTGCGCGCCGTGGGCAAAGAGCTCATGCGGAATCATCTCAAGCACTGCGCCACCGAGGCCATCCGCGCCGGCAATAGCGAGGCCAACGCGATGTACGACGAACTGATCGATCTCATCTACGCGCGCACACGATGACGTGCGCCGCTGCTGGTGTATCGATTGCTTCGTGAAAGCGCGCTGGGTGGCCCGATTCTCGCTCGCCCGATGAGATCGGCGTCCGCGTCCGTCGGGCGGCTGAGTGAGGCGGATTTCATTCATAGATGCGGCGGTGGATCGCAGGGTGAACCGGCATCTGCAGAGGATTCGTGGGGCGTGTCACCAAGAAGGCCGCGCATGGCGGCGCTGAGCACTCGGATAGGGTTGGGCCGCGGCACTCGGATGCACAACACGCCGCGGATTTGGTGTGCATGTTGGTCGAGCACATCGCGGATCTCGGCATCTTCGCGGTCGATCCGCGCACCACGATCCTGAGTTGGAACTCCGGCGCCGAGCAGGCGACGGGTTTCTCCGCAAACGACATGATCGGCAGGACGATGGCGCGCTTGTACACGCCACAGGATCTCGCGAGCAACGTGCCGGCACGCGAGCTCGAGCAGGCGATGTCCGTTGGGCGGTTCGAAGGCACCGGCTGGCGCGTGCGCAGAGATCACACGCATTTCTGGGCCAGAGTCGTCATCACGGCGCTTCGAACCTCCGAGGATGTGCTCGAAGGTTTCGGCATCGTGTTGCAGGATCTGACTGCCCAACGGGACATGGAACGGCAGCAGTACGAGCACGCGCTGCAACTGGCCGCGCGCGACGCCGCGCGCATGGAAGCCGAGGAGCGCGCGCGCGATCTCACCGATCTCGTGGACCAGATCAGCGCGCAGGCAGCGGAGCTCGAGCGCCGGCGTGTGGAAGCCGATTCCGCGAGCCGTGCCAAGACGGATTTTCTCGCGACGATGTCGCACGAGCTGCTGACGCCGCTCAACGCGATCGGCGGGTACGCGTCGTTGCTGTCGATGGGCCTGCGCGGACCGCTCACACCCGAGCAACGCGCGGATGTGGACCGCATACGCGGAAGCCAGCTCCAGCTGCTCGGTCTGATCAACGACCTCTTGAACTTCACGCGCATCGAGTCCGGCCACGTCGCGTTCAGCGTGGGCGATGTGGTGCTCTCGGACGTGGTGCGCGAGGTGGCGGAGACGATGTCGCCACAGGTGTCGGCGCGGCGGTTAGTCGAGGACCGCATCGGGTGCTCGGACGCGGTCGTGGCGCGCGCCGACCGGTCCAAGGTCGAGCAGATCCTGCTCAATCTCCTGTCGAACGCCGTGAAGTACACGCCGCCCGGCGGGCACCTCACGTGGTCGTGTTCCGCGGCGGACGAGCACGTTCGCCTAACGATACGCGACACGGGGCAAGGGATCCCGGCGGACCGGCTGGAGGACATCTTCGAGCCGTTCGTGCAGGTTGGCCGGGGCTTTGCGCGTCCCGGCGAGGGCGCGGGGTTAGGCCTGGCGATCAGCCGCGACCTGGCGCGGGCGATGGGCGGCGATCTGACCGTCGAGAGTGCGCCCAACGAGGGCTCGGCGTTCACGCTGGATCTGCCGCGGGCGCGTTAGGCAATTGGGCGTCGATGGTTCACGCCGTCTCATGCGGTGACCCCGCGCGCACGCACCTTCCCACCACGACAAACCGCCACGTCCCAATCGCGTCGCCGAACACAGACGATGGCCGCGTCGATGAGGCCGGTCGCGGGGCGGGCACGTAAACCGATTCCGGACATGTGTTGTCGAAGTGAGGGAGGGTGTTCGTGGCGGGCTGATCGATGCTACGGATGGGGGCCCGTCCTGTCGAAACAGGCGGTCGAAACAGCATGGCCGCGCTCGCCGTATCGACCATCATGGCGTGAACTCGGGACGGAGCCCGCGACAGATGACGACTCGATATCCGGGTGTGGAACCAGACCGCCGGGCGCGTGCCATCGCCGCATCCGTGTCACGCATCATGCGGCTGCGCGACAATCTGCGCGGCGACGGAACAGCGGCGCAGCCGTTCGTCTCCATCGGCTGCGGCGACGGCCGCGTGGAGGCCCTCGTGTCGGCCCGCACGTTGCGCACAGGGTTAGGCGCCGATGCCGCACCGCCGCGGCGGGCGCCGATCCCCGTCGTGGCGTGCGCCGACCACCGCCTGCCGTTCGCCGACGGCGGCGCCGCCTACGTCCTCATGGCCGACGTGCTGCGGCGCGCGGGCGACCCGGTGACGCTCCTCCGCGAGGCGCTCCGCGTCGGACGCCACGGCGTCATCCTCACGGATCGGTTAGTCCGCCGCCGCGGCGACCGCCTGCTGCTGCGCGCGCTCGACCTGGGCGACGGACTGCCGGGCGCGCCGCGCTACTGGACCGAGCGCCAGTGGTGGGAAATGGCGGAACGCGCCGGCGCGCAGGTGACGCACTGGGAGCGATTGCGGGACGTGTACGCGGCGCCCGCGTCGTGGGTGTTCGGCCGGCACCTGCACGTCGTGATGGTGTTGGAGCGCGACACCGCCGTCGCCTAACCGGTCAGCTCGGCGCGGATCGCCTCCGCGGGATCGATGGCCGCCGCACGGCGCGCCGGCGCCCAACTGGCCGCAAGCGCCACGACGAGCAGACCGACGATCACCGCGCCTAACGTCAGCGGATCGGCCGGACTCACCTCGAAGAGCTTGGACGTGAGCCACCGGGTCGCGATCAACGACGCCACCAGGCCCAACGCCGCGCCCAACGCCGCGTGCGCCATCCCGCGCCGCACGATCATGCCGGTCACCGCCTGGCGCTTCGCGCCCAACGCGAGGCGCACGCCAATTTCGCGGCGCCGCATGCTCACCGTGTACGACAAGGTGCCGAAAATCCCGATGGCCGCGAGCAGCGCGGCGACCAACGCAAAGCCTGCGACTAACGATGCGGCATGTCGCGGGTCGGCAATGGACGCCGAGAAACGCTCTGCCATCGGTTTCGCATCGGCCAGCGTCACAGACGGCTCGACCGACCGGAGCGCCGCGCTCACTCCGGGAATCGCCGCGGCGGGGTCACCCTTGGTGCGCACCACGAGGGCGAGCGTTCGCCCCCATCCTTCGGTCAACGGCTCGTACGCGCCTTCCGGAACGTCGCCCAAGTTGGTGTACGTCACGTCGCCGACCACTCCGATGATCGTCGACGGAGGGCACGACGTGCAGCCGCCCGAAAACATCTTTCGCCCGATGGCCGTTCCATCGGGAAAGTATTTGTGCGCCCACGCTCGGCTCACGATGACGACCGGATGCTGCCCACCCGTATCGGTCGGCGCGAACATACGGCCATCCAGCAGGCGAACGCCGAGTGCGGTGAAATAGTCGGCGGTGACGATGGTCCACGGCGTGACCGGCTGCGCCGTACCCGTGGGAACGGGACGGTCCAGCAAATCGAAATTGTTTTCGTCCAGATTGCCACCGGAGAGCGGCAGTTGATCCGCAACCCCTGCGGCCACGACGCCCGGCACCGTGCGCACGTTGTTGAGCGCGCGCGTCCAATACGTCGATATCGCCGTGTCGTCCGCATAGCGTCCCGACGGCAGCGACACGCCCATGGTGAACACGTGTGCGGGGTCGAAGCCGGGGTTCACGCGCTGCAATCGGACGAAGCTGTTGAGCAACAGCGCCGCGGCCGCCAGCAACGGCAACGCGAGCGCGAACTCGGCAACGACAAACGCGGCGCGTATCACTTGCGTGCGCCGGGTGCCGCCCACGGAGCGCTCGCCGGCGAGCACACCGCTGCCGGCGCCGCCACGCGCCAGATGCAGCACAGGATACGCGCCGATGATGATGCCGGCGACCAACGCCAACGCGACAGCGAACAGAATGGCGTGCATGTGGACGCGCGCTTCCTCGAGGCGGGCCACCTGCGGGCCGACCACCCGCATCACGCGCACGCCGGCGACGCCTAACGCAATGCCCGCGGCCGCGCCGGCCAGCGACACCATGATGCTCTCGGTGACGAGGAGCCGCGCGATGCGGGCGCGCGTCGCACCCAGCACCGCGCGCAACGAGACTTCGCGCCAGCGGCCGGCGGCCCGCACCAGCATCAGGCTCGCCACGTTGGCGACCGCGATGAGCATGACGAGCACCACGGCCGCGCTGAAGAGCACGATCGTCTTGGGCGCGTCGCCGAGCATGACGCGACGGAGCGACACGGGGACCAAGGTCGCCTCGCGATCCTGGAAGCTCGCCTGCCACACCACGAACTCCCGACGACTGATGCGCGCGAGATCGCGAACGGCATCATCGATCGTCAGGCCGTCCTTGAGCCGGGCGATCACCACCATGCCGAACGGTCCCCGGCGCTCCGGTGGCTTGAGGCGCGCGTCCGGCCACACCTCGCCGGAGCGGCCTGCGAGATTCGTGTACCGCTGGTCGAGCACGCCGACCACGGTGTACGCGACGCCGTCCACATTCACCGATCGGCCCACCGCCACCGTATCGCCGCCCAAATGGTCGACGGCGAACCGATGCGACACGACGGCCACGGGCTGTGCACCCGGGCCGTCGTCGGCGGCGCCCAGGCCGCGGCCGACGACCGGCGTGACGCCTAACGCGCGAAAGAATCCGGACGTCGCATAGCCCACCGGCATCCGCTGCGGCTCGCCGCCGGTCGACACCGGCGCGAGATTCTGGCGCAGCAGTCCCACGTCGGTGAAGCTCCGCTGCCATTGCTCGATCGCCTGGAAGTCCGCCACCGACAGCGGCCACTGGTTGGTGGGCGAGTTGCGCTCGTAGATCTGGATCAGGCGGTCGTCGTGCGGGTACGGCAGGTGCGAGAGGACGACGGCGTCGACGACGCTGAACACCGCCGTGCAGGCACCGATGCCTAACGCAAGAATCGCGATCGCGGATATCGTGAACGTCGGGCTGCGGCCGAGCGCGCGCGCGGCGTAGCGTACGTCCTGTCGCAGCTCGTCGAGCCAGCGGACGCCGCGCGCGTCGCGATGCGCTTCCTTGTACCGCTCGATGCCGCCGAAGGCGACGAGCGCCCGGCGCCGCGCGTCGTCCGGCGACAGGTGGTGCACGCGCTCAAGCTCCTCGGCTTCGAGCGCGACGTGCAGACGGACTTCATCATCGAGCTCCTGCTCGAGCGTGTCGCGGTGCGTCAGCGCGCGGACGCGGCGCAAGATGCGGCGGAAGGCGGGATGCATGGAGGACTCCTCAGGTCGCCTTGAGTACGCGCTCGACCGCCGTGGAGAACAGCCGCCACTGCGAGCGCTCGGCGGCGAACTGTTTACGTCCATCGGCGGTGAGACTGTAGAACTTGGCGCGGCGTCCGCCGGCCTCGGGACTCGTCCCCCATTCCGCCCGAATCCAGCCGCGATCCTCGAGACGATAGAGCGCCGGGTAGAGACTGCCCTGCCCGACCTCGAGCACATCGTCCGAGAGTTGGCGCAAGCGCTTGGAGATGGCCCAGCCATGGAGCGGGCCCAAGACCAGGGTCTTGAGAATCAGCAGGTCGAGGGTGCCCTGCAGCAGATCGGCGCGGTCGGCCATGGCGCGTTCTCCGGTCCGGGTATGATACCTTGTCGTTCGACAACATATACGGGCTCTATTGTCGGATGTCAAGGTATGCGCGATGCCGGGCCGCCATCTGGATCTGGCGCGGCTCCGCGTTCGTGCCCAAATAGAGGCGACGCCACGTCCCGGCACGCGTGCCGAACCGAACCGGCGGACCGAGTCACCGGAGCTTCCATGTCGTCGCAGTTCGTTCGCATCGTCCTCGTCGGCGATCGCACCGACGCCGTCGTCGCGCACCGCGCGATTCCGGTCGCGCTCGCCCGCGCCGCCCACGACGCGCACCGCGTCGTGGACGCCGAGTGGCTGCACACGGGGTCGTTAGGCCCGGAGATGGCGGCGCGGCTCGCCGACGCGGACGGCGTGTGGTGCGTCCCCGGCAGCCCGTACGCGAACATGGAGGCGGCGCTCGCCGCCATCGGCTTCGCGCGCCGGTCGGGCGTGCCGTTCCTCGGCACCTGCGCCGGTTTCCAGCACGCGCTCATCGAATACGCCCGCTCGGTCTTGGGCCTAACGGACGCGGAGCACGCGGAGAGCAGTCCGCTCGCGCCGCGTCCGTTGATCACGGCGCTCTCGTGCAGCCTCGTGGAAGCGGAGGGCCGCGTGCATCTCGCGGAGGGCTCGCGGTTACGCGCGATCTATGGATGCGACGTGGCCACGGAGGCGTACCACTGCAACTACGGCCTCGACCCGCGCCACGCCGAGCGGTTTGCGCACGCGACCATGCGCATCACGGCGCACGATGATGACGGCGCCGCGCGAGGCATCGAGCTCATCGATCATCCGTTTTTCGTGGCCACGTTGTTCCAGCCCGAACGCGCGGCGCTCCGCGGACGGTCGCACCCCGTGATCGGCGCATTCGTCGACGCCGCCGCCGCGGTGTCCGACCGGCGTCACGGAGCGCGGGCACGCGCCGGTTAACGATCGCGATGCGATGCGCCGCGCGGTGTAAGCATTCCGCGGGCGGCGATCATCCAATCGATACACGCGTCCGGCGCGCGGCTCACGTTGCGCCGGCTTGCTCTCGAATCGATTGGAGGTCGTATGATCCGCCGACTGCATGGAGTCGCACTGGCGATCGTGTCCGTGGCTACGGCGTTCGCATTGACGCCGGTGTCGTCGCGAGCCGCGTCGTACGCGACGTCCGCATTCAAGTGGCCGCCCTGGTTGTCGATCGAGTATCCCGTGAATCCGTACGATCGCGCCAATCGCGATGCGCTGTTGCTCGTGCACGCCGCGATGCGCGAAGCGGTGCCGACGACGCGCGATCTCACCGGCACGGCCGAAGGCATCGTGAATGGCCAACGGCAATCGGTGGCGCTGCGCCTCGATCCCACGTCGCAGCCCGGTGTCTTCGCGGTTCGGCGTCAGTGGCCCACGCAAGGATCGTGGATGCTCGAGATCACGCTTGCCAAGTCGACGACCGCGCTCGTCTCGCTGGACAGGTTCGGCGCGGTCTCGTCGGTGAGCATTCCGATGAACACGGGATCGGGCGAGCGGTTTCCCCGCACCGTCGCGGCGCACGAGATCGACTCGGCGTTGGCGGTGCTGGCATCGCGGCAGCCGTGATCGGGTGGTGGCGATTTGCGTCCGGCGACGGTTGCATGGCATGATGGGCTACACTCAGCGGCTCGGCGCCCAAGTCGTGATCTCGCACGGCGCCGGCGGTTGGGCCGCGCGCCTGGCGACGGGATGACGGGTGACTCGCTTGCGCCGCCGCGTCCGGCGGCGGGCACGACGGACGCGGCGATCGATGACGCCGTGCGCCGGTCACAGGCAGGAGATGTGGACGCGTTCGGCGTGGTCTATCGTGCGCACGCGCCGGCGATCCACGCGCTGTGCCGCCGCATGTTAGGCAATGAGGACGACGCGCGCGAGATGGTGCAGGACGTGTTCGTGCGCGCCTGGGAGCGGCTGGCGTCGTTCCGCGGCGAGAGCGCGCTGCGCACGTGGCTGCACCGGTTGGGCGTGAACCTGATTCTCGAGCGGCTGCGCGCGACGCGCCGCGACGCGGTGCGCTTCGCGGACGACCCCGGCGACCTGCCCGCGGCCGGAGCGGCGCTGGACCGGCGGCTCGATGCGCAGATCGACCTGGCGGCGGCGCTGGACCGGCTGCCTAACGGATCACGGATGGTACTGGTGCTGCACGACATCGAAGGCTACTCGCACGAGGAGATCGCGGCGCTGACCGGCATCGCGGCCGGCACGTCGCGGGCGCAGCTGTGGCGCGCGCGCCGCCATCTCTCGAGGATGCTCGGCGCATGACTCATCTCACGGAGGCGGAGCGCCAATGTCTGGCCGACGGCACGGTGGCCCGCGAGCACGCCGACGCGCTGGCGTCGCACCTGGCGGCGTGCGCGGACTGCGCCGCGGACGTGGAGCGCCTGCGCGCGGCCATCCAGCTCATGCGAGCCGCGCCTAAGCCTAACGCAGAAGTCGACGGCATGTGGCCGGCGATCCGGGAGCGGATCGAGCGCGGCAAGGTGCGCCCGCTGTCCACATCCGCTCCGCCAGCGCGGCAGGCATGGCGCCGGATCTGGATCGGCGCCGCGGCCGTCGCCGCCGTGGTGTGCCTGGCGGTGCTGCTCCGCGTGCGGCCGCACGAGCCGCCGGGGTCGGCGCCGCCGGCGGGTAGCTTCGTGCCTAACGGAGGCGGGCTGACGCCGGCCGGCGATTCGACCGGCGCCAATCAGGCAGAGCTCCAGCGGCTGCTCGACGAAATCGAATTGGAGAAGGCCATGCTGCCGCCCTCGACGGCCGCGGTTGCCGACAGCGACCTGCATGCCATCGACCAGGCGATCGCGGAGCTCAAGGACGCGATCGCGCGCGACCCGAACAATCCGGCGCTGCGGCAGATGCTGGCCGAGTCGTACCAGCAGCAGCAGGACTTGCTGAGGCGGTTGCACAATGCCTCGTGATGCCGCGTCCGTCAGGCGCCCATGGCCGCGGTGGTGCCTCTGCATCGGGTGCGCGATCGTCTGCGGCGCCGCGGGGGCCCGGGCGCAGGCGATGCCGCTGCTGCGCGCGCAGCACCTGGATCCGGTCGCACCGGTCAAGGTGTTTTTCCCGACCGGCAGCATCGTGATCGCCGTGTGGGACCGGGATTCGATCGAGGCGCGCGGCACCGTTGCGCGCGGCGAGCGCTTCTATCTGGCGGGTGACCCGCACGGGGTGAAGGTGGGGATCATGGATCACGCCGACGCGACGCCCGTGCGGCCCTCGACACTCGTGCTCCACGTGCCGCGGCGCAGCCAACTGTCGGTGAAAGCGGTGAGCGCGTCCATCGACGCGCGCGATGCGTCCGGGTGGTTCTACAGCGTCTCGGGACCCATCCGCCTAACGGGGACATCGACGAGCATCGACGTCGAGTCCATGGCGGGCGACGTGGCGCTCGACGTCACCGCGCCGTGGATTCGCGCGCGCACCGGCGGCGGCCGCCTGGGCATCACCGGCGCGCCCGAGGACCTGGATGCCGCCACCGTCCGCGGGACACTGGACGTGCAGCACGCGGAGGTGATGCGCGGACGCTTCGCGTCGGTGGACGGGGACATTCGGTTCACCGGCGAACCGGTCTCGGGCTCGGTGTTCGAGTTCTCGAATCACGCCGGCGGGGTCTCGCTGGTATTCCCCGATTCGGCGTCCGCGCTCGTCGATCTGTCCACGATCATCGGGACGATCGCGAATGGGTTCACGCAGGTGCGTCCCGCCGCCGGCCAGAACGGACGGGGCGGCGTGCTGCACCTCCAGCTTGGGTCAGGCGCGGCGCGGGTGACCGTGCGGACGTTCAAAGGCACGATCACCCTCGCGAAACAATCGCCGTAGCTACCAGATGTGGGCGCGCAGGCTGTCGGGCCGCACCATCGGATCGCCATCCTTGCAGCCCCACGCGGCCTTGAACTCCGGCATGTTGGAGAGCGGGCCGTCCACGCGCCACTTGGCCGGCGCATGCTCGTTCACGTTGACCAGCGTGCGCTGCATCTCCGGCCGCATCTCCTCGCGCCACACCTGTGCCCAACTGAGGAAGAAACGCTGTTCGGGCGTGAAGCCGTCGATCGGCCCCGGCCGGCCGTTCTGATCGAGCGACTTCTCCATGGCCAGGTACGCGATTTTGAGGCCGCCCAGGTCGCCGATGTTTTCGCCTAACGTCAGCTTGCCGTTGACGTGCGTGCTCGAGTCGACGACGGTGTAGCTGTCGAACTGGTCGACCACCAGCTGCGCCTGCGCGTTGTACTTGGCGGCGTCTTCCGCGGTCCACCAATCGCGGAGGTTGCCCTTGGGGTCGAACTGGCGGCCTTCGTCATCGAAGCCGTGGGTCATCTCGTGCCCGATTACCGCGCCCATAGCGCCGTAATTCACGGCGTCGTCGGCGTTCGGGTCGAAGAACGGCGGCTGCAGAATGCCGGCGGGGAACACGATCTCGTTGTACTGCGGATTGTAGTACGCGTTCACCGTGGGCGGCGTCATGCCCCACTCGGTCCGGTCCACGGGTTTGCCTAACCGCGACCAGTTGTCGGCGCGGCGAAAATCGCTCGCGTGGCGCAGGTCGGCGAGGTAGCGGCCGGGCTCCACCTCGAGTTTGCTGTAGTCCTTCCACTTGTCGGGGTAGCCGATCTTCTTCGTGAAGGCATCGAGCTTTGCGACCGCGCGCTGTTTCGTGCTGTCGCTCATCCACGCCAGCTGCTGGATGTCGGCGCGCAGCGTGGCGACGAGGTTGTCGACCATCGTGAGCGCGCGGGCCTTGGCGGCGGGGGTGAACGTGCGCTTCACGTACTCCTGGCCGATCGCTTCGCCCAACACACCGTTGGCCGTGGCGGCACACCGCTTCCAGCGCGGCAGCTGCTCCTTCGCGCCCGTGAGGTGCTGCGACCACTTGAAGTTTTCATCGGCGAATTTGGACGGCAGCGCACTGGCCGTGTTGTCCAGCAGGTGCCAGCGCAAGTACGCCTTCCACGTCTCGACCGGCACCGTCGTGAGCAGGGTGTCGGCGGCCGTGAAGAAGGCGGGCTGCGCCACGTTGATCTCGGTCACCGTCGGCGCGCCTAACGCGTGCATGAGCGTCTGGAGATCGACGTTCGGCGTCAGCTGCTGCATCTCGGCGAGCGACATCTTGTGGTACGTCGCGTTCGGATCGCGCATGGCGACGCGCGTCATCGAGGCCTGCGCGAGCTTGGTCTCGAGCTCCATGATCTGCTGCGCATCGGCGGACGCGTCGCTCGCGCGTTCGCCCGAGAGCTCGAGCATCGTGGCGACGTGCGCGACGTAGGCCTCGCGGAGCGCCTTGCTCTTATCGTCGGTGCGGAAATAGTAGTCGCGTTCGGGGAGACCGAGTCCGCCCTGCCCCGCGTTGGCGATTTCCTCGCTCGAGTTCTTGGTGTCGGGCCGGACGAAGAAGCCGAACGGCGCGAGGCCGGCCTGGGCGTCGAGCGCGCCCAACGATGCGAGCAGCGACTTGGTGCTGGTGATGGACGCGATCTCGTGCAACTGGGGGTCGATCGGCTTCGTGCCTAACGCATCGATCGCGGCCGTGTCCATGCAGGCCGCGTAGAACGTGCCCACCTTCCATTCGTTGGTGCCGGGCTTGGCTTTCTTCTCGCGCACGGCCGCGGATTCGTCGTCGAGAATCTGGTGCACCACGTTGGTGTTGCGGTCCTGCAGCTCGTTGAATGAGCCCCACGACGAGTACGCCGCCGGAATGGTAGTCCGCTTCTCCCATCCACCGTTGGCATACGTGAAGAAGTCGGAGCACGGGGCGCAGGTCGTGTCCAGGTTCGTGCGATCGAGCGGGCGCGACTGTCCCTCCGTCTGTTGGGCAGACGCGAGCGACGCCGCGCACGCGACCGAGATCGCGACGGCGGCCGCCGTGGTCAGTCGAACAAAGCGTGGTATCATGGAAGAGTCCGGTTGGGAGTGGCGTGCCTTGAAGATGCCGCGGGGCGGCATGGATGCAATGCGCAACAGGACCGCAGCGTTGACATGGCGGCGCCCGACGTCTAACGTACGGGCCATGATTCGCGCGCTGCGCACTCCGTCCTATCGCTATTACTACGTGCCCCGGCCCACGGGACGCGAGCGGAGGCGTGTGCGCGGCTGAGTAGGTTGCGACATGAGATCCCCGGCGGCCCGTGGAAGTTCCACGGGCCGCCTTTTTTTGTCCCCGCGACAGGAGCACGATCATGCAGCAGACGACGAGCGGCGACGACGCCGCAACCCACGGAGCACGGGGCGAGGCCGAGCTGCCCGCGTTCATCGACCAGGAATACGCGCGCTACGACGCCGAGGCGCACGCGGTGTGGCGTATCCTGTATGAGCGACGGATGATGACGCTGCGTGACACGGGGAGCGAGGTCTTCTTGAACGGCATCGAACGCATCGGGCTCGCCTCCGATCGCGTCCCCGACCTGACGGACGTCAACCGCCGGCTCACGTCGCGGACGGGCTGGAGCGCCGTGGGCGTGGGCGGGTTCATCCCGGCGGCGCAGTTCTTTCGCTGTCTCGCGCGGCGCCGGTTCCCGACGACGCTCTCCGTTAGGCCGCGGAGCCAGCTCGACTATCTGCCGGAGCCCGACATTTTCCACGACGTGTTCGGCCACGTCCCGCTGCACGCCGAGCCGGTGTTCGCGGACTTTCTCGAGCGGTTCGGCGAGTTGGGCGCGTCGGCGCGGAACGAGGTGGAGACGCAGGCGCTCGCACGGCTGTTCTGGTTCACCGTCGAGTTCGGACTCATCGAGGAAGGCGACGGGCCGCGCGTGTACGGGAGCGGGCTGATTTCGTCGCACGGTGATGCCGCCAATGCGTTAGGCCCAACGTGCGAGCGCCGCCCGTTCAGCCTCGACGCGGTCGTTGCCCAGCCGTTCGAGATCGACCACTTCCAGCCGGTGTTGTTCGTGATCCCGTCATTCGACGAGCTGTACCGCGCCGTGGAAGAGCTGGGCGCGCGGTTCGCGTCGTGAGCCCGGGACCAGCCCGGGCCACGACGCGACGCCAGTCCTATTGGATCGGCGACTCTGGCGAGAAGGTGAGGACGATACTTCCCAGGTCGGCGCCGGCGAACGACGCGGTGGGACCGCTGCCGCCGGTGCCAAATTCCGGAGCGGTGGCGGCGATGCTGAAGGCAATGTGCATCGTTTCCTGCGCGCACGTGATGCCCGCAGGCGGCTGGTAGCTGCCGCAGTCTCCGTTAGGCCCTTGGCCGGTGATGGAGACGAGGCCCTGCGTCGGCGCCCACGTGAGACTGCTGTCGCCCGATACTTGGAACACGAAACCGGTGGCGCCTGTGCCCGAGGACCCGTCGAACGATCCGTTGGCGGCGTCCGGCGTCGAGCTGCCCGCAAAGACGTCGATGAGGAGGAAGGTCTGTGGGTTCGAGGGATTGTCGAAGGCAAGGACATCGAACTCCGGCCCGAACCCCGGCGAACCGGAAAACACCCGCTTGAGGCCAAAGGCATAGAACGGTCCGGAGCCGAGGTCGCCGGTGAGTGTGATCGCGCTGACCCCGACGCCCGCCTGAATGCCAACCATGATCGAATCCGCGAGGTCGGAGAGCCCGGGGTTGGTGGCGGCAATTTGCTGCAGACGTTGCGTGAGGGCCTGCGCCTGCGCTGCCGTCAGTTGAATGGTGGTCGTAGTCGGTCCGGTCGACGAGCTCGAGCAAGCGGCGAGCAGGATCGACACGACGACGGCAGTACACGAACAGACAGACGAGACGCGCATCCGCGTTCCTCCGGTTCAGGTGGGAACGGTTTGCCGCGCGCGACAGCGCAGTCGCGCGCGATACCGGTGCAGGTGATACCCGCGCTTCGTTCCGTCGGTCACTCCGTTAGGAGCGACCGACGCTTACCCCGCGAAAATCATCTTTCACCCTGGCGCGTCTCGGCTCCGGATCAGGAGCGACGGCGGCCACCGCGGGGGCTCACAACGTATGACCGTCGAGCGCGCACAGCAAACGGAAAGCCCGGGTCTTGACACCAGCGAGCCGAGCAGTGACGTTTCAGTTCATGACACGCTCTCATGACAAGCGCCCCAAGCGGGTCGCCGAGCCCGTTCAGGTCTACCTGGATGCGCCGGAGCGGCTGCGCCTGGATCGACTGACCAAGCAACTGAGTGCGACTAAGTCGGACGTCGTCCGGAGTGCACTCGAGGCGCTCGAGCGTAGCCTGCCCACGGGCCCGGAGCTGCCTTACGAACAGATCATCGCGATCGACGCGGTGGCGCCGGCATCCACGGATCCCGGCTACGACGTCGCGCGGGAGCACGACCGGTTCCTCGCCGAGCGCGAGGCAGAAGGTTGGATGCAGCCTGTAAGACGGCGGGGCTCGAGGCGGCGGCGTGGCGGCTGACGAGTTGTTCGTCGACACGAGCGCGTGGTATGCACTCGCTGTCCGCAACGATGCATCGCACGATGCAGTTGTTCATGCGCTCCGGCGCATGATGCGCGGCAACCGCCGCCTCGTCACCACCAACCTCGTGATCGCGGAGACGCACGCGCTGCTCATGCGACGCGTACACCGACGCGCCGCGCTCGCGTTTCTCGAGGCCGTGGTGAAGCCGCCGCACGTCATCGTGTCCAGCACACCGGAACGAGAAGCGCGAGCCCAACACGACTGGCTCGCGCCCTATCAAGATCACGACTTCTCGTTCACGGACGCCGTGAGCTTCGCCGTGATGAGCGAGCGCCGCATTCGCTCGGCGCTCACGCTCGACGGCCATTTTCGCGCGGCCGGGTTCACGATGGTCCCGGCCGCCTGACGGCGCGCCTGCCTAACGCTTTGCGCGTTCAGCCGTCTGGATCGCTCTCCACTTGGCCAACACCGTCTCCGATTCCGTGCGCGCGTGGTCGCACGCGGCGACCTCGGCGGCGGTCGGCGCCGTCTCCGCACCCTGCATGGCCATCGCCGCGGCCATGAGCGCAGCGGCCGCGCTCTGTAGCGTCGGCGGCGCGTTGCGCGCGCCGCGGCGCCCAAATCCAAAACCGCGTGGCCCGGTTGGCGGTGGCGGCGCGAGCGAATCGAGCCGTGCGCGCAGCGCGCTCGCCGAATCGGTCCGCTCCGCCATCGCGCGCGCCGAATCGTACGCCGCCTGCGTCACGAGCGCGCGCTCGTACATGTCGTGCGACAGTGTCGCAAGGCGCGTGAGGCTCACCGCGGACGTCTTGACGCGCGGGTCGAGGCGCAGCGTGAGGGGTTGCGTGTACGGCCGGCCGTTGACCGTTAGGCGGACGGTGTAGCGCCCCGGCGGCGCCCACGGCGCGTTGGGCTGCGGGTACGTGTGGTGCGGCACCGCGCCGGTCGCATCCTCGTCGCCGCGGGACGGCGCCTCGAGACCCGGCACTTCCTGATAGTGCAGATCCCACGAGAACCGGTGCATCCCCTTCTTCGTCGAGAGCGTGATGGGCGGCGCCGGCCAGTAGAGCGGCAGCGCGCAGTACCGCGCCGTTGGGCGCTCGTGGCAGACCTGATCGTAGGCCTCGGGGTTCGTGGCCGGGTCAGGGTTAGGCACCGAGTCGTCGCTCGAGTACGAGCGCACCACCTTCCCGGCGGCGTCGAGGATGTCGAGGGCGACGGCGCCCGGCGCGTCCGATGCGAGGTAGTAGTCGATGATGCCGCCGGGCATCGGATTTTCGCCGGCCGGCAGCTCGGGCGGCCACGGCGTCGGGTCATTCGTGCCGAAGCGCACACGGACCGCGGTCGCGGGCTTGTAGAGATACACCTGCGATGCGGCGCGCGCCTGCGCGTGCTGGCGCAACGGCGTCACGTTGTCCAGGATCCAGAAACCGCGGCCGTGCGTTCCGGCGATGAGATCGGAGCAGAGGCACGCGCTGTCGTCCTTGAGCTGGATGTCGCGCACCGAAACAGCCGGCATGTTGAGCCTGAGCGACTGCCAGTGGTCGCCATCGTCGAACGAAACCCAGACCTGCGTCTCGGTGGCCGCATAGAGCAGTCCCTTCTGGCGCGGATCCTCGCGGATCGAATTGGCGGCCGCGCCCGGCGCGATACCGTTGTCGATCTCGGTCCACGTCTTGCCGCCGTCGTGCGTGCGGAAGAAGTGCGGATTCGCATCGTCGATGCGCATCGTGTTCGCGGCGGCGTAGGCCGTCTGATCGTCGAAGTGGCCGGCGTCGATGTTGAAGATGCGCGTCCACGGTTTGATGGCGGGCGGCGTGACGTTGGTCCAGCTGACGCCGCCGTTCATGGTGACCTGGATGTTGCCGTCGTCCGTGCCGGCCCACAGCACGCGCGCCGAGCGCGGCGACGGGGCGAGCGCGGTGATCGTGCCTAACGGAGTAGGCGTCACGCTCGGCGCGTACCGGCCGGCCGACGCCGGCACGGTCCACGTGAGACGCGCGAGGTCGGGGCTTACGCGCGTCCACGAATGGGCGTGGTCGGCCGATTTCCACACGGCGTTGGACGTGTAGTAGAGCACGTCGGGATTCTCGGGCGACCACACGATGGGCATCGTGCGCACGTTGCGGTCGTACGTGTCGCCGTTAGGCCCGGGCGCGCTCATGTCGGGGCCGACGTAGGTCGTCTGGCCCGTCTTGCGATTGTAGAGCGACACGTTGGTCCGCATGCTGCCGTACACGAGGTCGGGGTCGCGCGGATCCGGCGCGGCGATACCGTACTCCTGGATGTTCACCGGGTGCCAGTCGTTGAACGTGATCTCGCCGTCGTCGGACCGGCTCTTCACGCACGCGGATCCGGAGTCCTGCTGGCCGCCGCACACGCGGTAGACGAACGTGTTGTCGGTGGACACGTGATACATCGCCGCCGTGGGCTGCGTGTACCAGTTGCTCCAGGACACGCCGCGATTGGCCGAGACGACGCCGCCCTGGTCGCTCACCTGCACGATGATGTTGGGATTGAGCGGGTTGATCCACGTTTTCTGGTAGTCGTCGCCGCCCGGCGCGCCGCGCACGGCAGACCAGGTGATGCCGCCATCGTCGGTGCGCCAGAGCACGGTCGACGAGCTGTACACCACGTTCTCGTTCTGCGGATCGACGATGATCGTCGGCAGATCGCCGCCGCCGATGCGAACGAGGGGACGCGGATCGACCGGCCGGCTCGTTAGGCCCGGACCATCGACGAGCGTCCAGTGCGCGCCGGCATCGGTGGACTTGTAGAATCCGACCACGCCCGCGCCGTAGCCGGCGGCTTGGGCGCCCGGGCGATTGGACGGTTGCGCCACCATCGCGTACACGATGTTGGGGTTGCTGCGCGAGACGGCGATGTTCGCCTCGAGCACCGACGACGGCAGGCCATCCTTGAGCTCCGTCCACGTCGTGCCGCCGTCCGTCGACTTGAACAGGCCGCCGCCCGAGCCGCCGAATCCACCGCCCTCGTGAAACGCCTCCTGCTGCTGCCACAGCGATGCGTACACGACGTTCGGGTTGGACGGATCGATGTGCACGTCGTTGGCGCTCGTGTAGTCGTCCTTGTACAACACTTTCGTGAACGTGTGGCCGCCGTCCGTCGAGCGGAACACGCCGCGTTGTTCGTTAGGCCCGTACGGATGGCCGAGGACCGCGACGAACAGGCGGTCCGGATTGAAGGGATCGACGTCGATCGCGGCGATCATCTGGCTATCGTCCAGTCCGATGTGCGTCCACGTTTTTCCGGCGTCGGTCGACTTGTACATGCCGTTGCCCGTGGACAGGTCGGGCCGAATGATGCCCGCGCCGGTGCCCACGTAAATGATGTTCGGGTTGGATGGCGCGACGGCGATGGCGCCGATGGATCCCGTGGATTCGTTGTCGAAGAGCGGCGTCCAGGTGGACCCGTAGTCGGTCGAGCGCCACACGCCGCCGTTGTCGAATCCGATGTACGCGACGTTGGGCTCACGCGCCGAGCCCGAGACCGCGCGTGCGCGGCCGGCCCGCGTTGGGCCGATTTCGCGCCAGTGCATGTCCGAGTACAAATCGCTGGATTGCGAGTGCGCCGACACCGGAAGCACGGCGGCAGCGAGGACGAGTGGGATGACGCGAAGTGTGGACGTGCGCACGAAACCGGCCTCGACGAATTGAGCGAAGAATGAAGACACTGAACGTGTGACCGCGAGGAATATGGGGCTGGGACCCGCGCGCGGCTATGCGCGCGGTGCGCCGATTGCGCCGGATGTCGCGCGGTTCTATCGTAGCGCGTCCTCCTCGCGACGGTGTGCATGACGACAGCCGAGCTGCTCGCGTTCATGCGGGCAAACAGGCTTGCGGTCCAGGCGTCGGTGTCGGCGGCGAGTGGCGCGCAGGCGGCGGTGGTGGGCATCGCGGTAACCGATGCATTCGAGTTGGTGTTCGACACGCTCGACTCCACGCGCAAGGTGACCAACTTGCGCGCGCATCCGCGGCTCGCGTTCGTGATCGGCGGGACGATGCCGGGTGACGAGCGCACGGTGCAATACGAGGGTGTGGCGGACGAGCCGGTGGGTCCGGAGCGGGATCGCATTCGCGCCGCGTATTTCAGCGTGTGGCCGGACGGACCGGCGCGCGCCAAGTGGCCGGGCATCGTGTACGTGCGCGTGCGTCCCACCTGGGTCCGGTACAGCGACTTCAACGTCAGCCCGCCGCGCGTGGTCGAGTTCGACGCGCAGCACTTGACGCCGGCGGTTTCCGCGGCCCGTTAGGCAAGCAATGATCGAGGTGGTCGTCGCGGACATCACGACCATGCCCACCGACGCGATCGTGAACGCCGCGAACAGCGGCCTCGCGGGCGGCGGCGGTGTGGATGGCGCAATCCACCGGCGCGCCGGACCGGCGCTGGCACGCGCTGCGGCGGCGCTCGGGCCCTGCTCCGCCGGCGGCGCGGTGATCACGCCGGGCTTCGGTCTGCTCGCGCGGTACGTGATCCACGCGGTGGGTCCGGTGTGGTACGGCGGACATCGCGATGAAGCCGCGGTTCTCGCGCGCGCATACGAACGCAGCTTCGCGCTCGCACGCGAACAGCGCGACATCGCGTCGATCGCGTTCCCTGCGATCTCGACCGGCGCCTACCGATTCCCGAAACAGCTCGCGGCGGAGATCGCGGTCACCGCGATGCGCGCGAGCGACGCAGCATTCGAGCGCATCGTGGCGTGCCTGTTCGACGAGGAGAGCGCGCGCATCTACCAGACGTTGCTCGATGGCTCGTGAACGCGGTCTGAATTTCGCACGAACGCCGCCTGGTGGGCTTCCTCGTTCTGGGGAACACGGATTGGGCGGATTGAACGGATCTTGGGAACGTTTCGTTGCGCCTTATCCGCGTCCGCTGTTTGGCAGGCATCCGCGACTTGATAGCGGACACTCCCGGGGACACAGCCGGAGGCTGCGACACTAGTTCGGGAAGATCACCGGGAACACCTCGTCCGTCGTGTAGATGCACCGATCGTTGTGTCCGCACTCGGGCACGATGATCGCCTTCGCGTTGGCGTGGTAGTGCTCCACGATGTACTTGAAGAACGCTTCGCCGCGCGCGCGCCGGGTGGGACCCTGCGCCATCGCCGACGGCGACGAGTCGAATCCGCCTAACGGCAGCACGTCGACCTGACCCAACAGGTACGTCGTGGGGCGCTCCGAGAGCTGCTTGCGCAGCTGATCGTCGCTCATCTGCGCCGTGTAGCCATGGCGATCCTCGAGACCCGCCGGCCAGTGGTCGTAGCGCGGCACCGTGGTGGAGTCGAACGGCCCATACGTGTACTGGGTGTGCACCGTCTCACCGTCCCTGCCTAACGGCGCCTTCACGGCGGCGGCGGGATCGGCGTCGCCCTCCGGCAGCGGTCGCACGGCCGCGGGCCACGCGTAGCTCGACGGGTTCGCGACCACGTAGCTGACGCTGACGCCGAGCGTCCCGTGCACCTTGTTGGCCATCTCGTAGCGCGTCGCGAACTGCCCGCCGGCGGAGTGACCGGCCACGACGATCCTGGTGAGATGCGGGAAGACCTGTTTGTCGGCGAGCCGGCGGAGGATCTCGTCCATGAAGTCGAAGGACGAGAGGGTGGGGTTCGTCGGCGACAACCCGCCGGACCGCCACGTGTCCCCCCGCTCCGGCCACAACACCTCGTTAGGCGCGGCCGTGTCGCGCTCGGCGATGAAATGGGGGGCGATGACGATCGTGTTCTCGAGGGCACCGGCGAGGAACGCGGCGGACGTCGCGGTCTGGAAATAGTGATCGGCGTTGCGACCGGCGCCGTGGACCATGATCAGCGCGCGCGTGATCGCGGCGTTAGGCGTAGTCAGCGCATAGGTGGAGTACACCATGGACCGCGCCGGGCCGGGCCCGTACGTGATCCATTGCTCGCAGACGGCCGTCGCGGTAGTGCACGGCGCCACGGGCGCTTCCGCCGCATGTGTCGGGCGGCCGATCGACGACGAAAGGAAGACCGTCGCGGCGAGCAGGAAGGTCGTTTTCATTTGGCGAGAGTGTCGGAGGCGACGTCCAGGCGGGTGCGTGGGCACAGGAACCGTACAGATGCGCGCCATCCGACACAAGCTCGCCCTGGCGCCGGCTAGCGTTCGTAGAGGATCGTCACGGCACCGTCGCGATCGATGACGTATCCGACCACGGCGTATCCCGTGAGATCGGTACCGGGCGCCGCGTTCACGATGAGCGTGTGCTGCGCGCTCGACCCGTGGACGCGCGTGCCAACCAACAGGAAGCCGTTGGTCGGTTTCCGCCGAACGCCGTGATCACATACCCCGCGTCGACGAGAGCTTGAGCCACCATCGGGATGCTCGCGATCGTCGCCGTGAACACCTGCGTGTCGTACGCTGCGCCTGCGGCGTTCGCCCACCCATAGGAGAAGTAGCGCACGCTGTCGTCGTCGAACGAGACGGCGGTGATCACGCGTCCGGCCGCGGCGTCGGCCGACGCCGCCGACGCAAAATCCGGCGCGGCGACCACCGCCGGCGTCATGCGGTATCCGCCTAACGTATCGGTGATGTACTCCGAGAGCCCGTACACTCCCACGGACCGCTCGACGTCGAACGACGTGATGACGGTGTCCGTGGCCAGCGTGTCGACGAGGTCCGGAAGGCGCGACACGATCGCGGCGGCGTACCTGACACTCAAGGAATCCATGGTTCTGGGCAGGGCGTACACGTCCACGAACCAGGCGCACGCCGCTGAACTGCAGTTCCCCTCGCCGAGCTCGAGCGGCGTTCCGGATACGTTCGCGAAGGTCAGATCGAGTGCCGATCCGGTGGTCGCGTCGATGTCTGTGTGCGAGAGGCTGGCGCTACTCGAGAGCACGCCGACGCCTTTGAATCGCAGATCGAATGCCGCGTGCGGCGGCGCGGGCGTCTTGCCGGTATCGGGCGGTGGTGGCGGCGGCTCGACGATGTTCGTGGCACTGCTGCCGCCACAGGCGGTCGCGGCTAACGCCGCGACCAGGAGCATCGCGGGCGCCCAACCGAGCGCCACGTGCGTCCGACAACGATGGCTGGATGAGAATAGCGGGGGCTTCACGGATGTCTCTCGGTAGAGTCCATGCCATGAAGCCCTCGGTACGCGGCCCAGTTTCCGGACGCATCATTTCCCGGCCCGTTGGGCCGTTAGGCGTGCACCCTGCGTGGCTACGCGTCAGAAATTCGTCACGATGCGGCCAGCGATACGGCGCGCCGCCGCTCACCACGACCGCTCAGCCCTCGATCGTGTAAATCTCCCGCTTCCCGTGATCGACGAGGTCGTGGTACCCTTTCATCACATCCTCGAATCGTTTCCGATCATCCGCCGGCATCTTCTGCGGCGACATCATTTCCTCGAACGTCTTCAAGTCCGGCACCTCGAACTCAGCGACGACGGTCCAATAGCGCTCGGCACACACGTCGGTCATCACCCGCATGCGCGGCCCGCCGTGCTTTTCGCCCAGCTTGGACATCGCAACGAACTTCTCGACCATCGGGCGCACCTTGCCCGGCTTGCAGTACATGATGTCCCTGATGAGAAGCATGGCTCCCTCCTTCCCCAAAACGTTGATCTTCGCACCCGTTGCATCTATTTACCACGCCACGGCAGTTCGTCAACGACCTCCGGCGTCTCAGGCCCGTCGCGATCAACACTCCTGGAGCCCCACCCATGCGCGCCTCCGTCTTCGTCGGCACCAGTCTCGACGGCTTCCTCGCTCGGCCTAACGGAGAGTTGGACTTTCTCGACGCCGGCGGGAACGAGCCGCACGGCTACGAGGAGTTCATGGCGACCGTGGACGCCATCGTCATCGGCCGCAACACCTTCGATGTCGTACTCGGCTTCGGCACGTGGCCATACCAGAAGCCGGTGTTCGTTCTCAGCACACGCGCGCTCCCGCCTGTCCCTGCGGGCGCACGGGTGGAGCAGTTGTCGGGTGAGCCGCGCGACATCGTGCGCCGCCTCGAGGCACGCGGCTTCGGCCACATCTACGTCGATGGCGGCGTCACGATCCAGCGATTTCTCGAGGCGGGGTTGATTCACCGGCTCATCGTGACGCGCGTGCCGGTGCTCATCGGCCGCGGCATTCCGCTGTTTGGACCGCTGACGCGAGATGTACTCGTTAGGCACGTGGCCACGCGGAACTACGGAGGTGGCCTCGTGCAGACCGAGTATGAAGTCGCTTAGTCGTAGGCAGATTTGCGTTTCAGGCAGGTATTCAGGGAAGCGGGAAGCGCTCGCTGCGCCGCTTCCCCCAGCGCAGCGCTTCCCCCGGCGAGCGCAGCGAGCGCTTCCCTCTTCCCTAAATACCTGCCTGAAACGCA